>JAFYKS010000391.1 GCA_017537495.1 Bacillota bacterium
AAGCTTAATGACCTTTTCAAAAAGCAGAGAGAAGACTTCGAGAAGTACTGGTCTGACATCTCCGTATTCGTTAAGTATGGCATGATGAAGGAAGAGAAGTTCTATGGTGACGAAGCTTGTCTTCTGCTCCGCAGTCAGTTCAGTAGTGTTTTCGAGGGTCATGCCGCTGTACGCACCGTCCAGCTGCAGAACATCCAGCACAATCTGTTTTTCGTTGTCAGTCAGGTCTGCAAAACCGTCTGCCATGTCAGCAGCTCTGCTTTCTGCAGTTTCCAGAGCGGAAGCCAGACCAGGGGAGCTGGTCATTGCACCGGTGTATACGCCGGTTACTGCAAATGGGTTGGTGCCCTTTACGAATGCAGTGCAGGCATAGGTTGCACCCGCACCTACCAGAGTGATCAGCAGACCCAGAACCACGAACTTTGCACCGTACTTCTTCAGTACGATACCCATATCCTTGGCAGCCAGCAGGCCAACGCACGCCACGAAAATAATCAGGGCTGCGGAGAAGAAATATGTATTGATGATTTTGCCGCCGTTGCCAACCATAATCTGGGTTGCAGCCTTAAAGCCTGCAGCAGCAGAATCGCCTGCTTCGTAAATCTTCTGTGCGAAACCATATACAGCCCAGCCCATCAGCAGACCTACAAACAGGCCGCCGGATGTACCGAAGCTGAACTTGCCGAAACGTACCTTACCGAACAGCAGGCCCAGACCAACTGTTACGAACATGAGGATGAACGGATTCAGCATCAGTCCGATGAAGTCGAATTTAATAAATTCCATAACTATTGCTCCTTATTGTTTTTATTATTTTTTCATTGTGCCATTCTTTTCAAAATCCGCATGCCAGCTCAGTGCTTCGTCCAGAATGTGCGGTGTCTGGCAAGGTGCCGCCGCGCATGCACGGTTGAAGTAATCCATCAGCTGATCACGGTAGTCAGGATGTGCACAGTTTTCGATGATTTTTACAGCTCTTTCCTTAGGAGACAGGCCTCTCAGGTCAGCATAGCCCTGTTCGGTTACGATAACCATTACTTCATGTTCGGTATGGTCTACATGGGAAACCATTGGAACGATGGAGGAAATATCGCCGTTCTTTGCTACGGAAGATGTAGTGAAGATGGAGATGCCGGCATTTCTGGAGAAGTCACCGGAACCGCCGATACCGTTCATCATCTTCTTACCCATTACGTGAGTGGAGTTTACGTTGCCGTAGATATCCACTTCCAGTGCTGTATTCATAGCGATAACACTGAGTCTTCTGGCAACTTCAGGGTTATTGCTGATTTCTTCCGGACGGAAGATAATTTTATCCTTAAAGAATTCTACTTCTTCGAAGAACTTTTCCTGTCCCGCAGGAGATGGGGAGATGGAAGTGGTGGATGCCATGGTTGCCTTTCCGGAACGGAGCAGATCCAGCATGGAATCCTGTACTACTTCTGTATAGCAGGTCAGATTTTCAAATTCAGAGTCAATCAGACCATAGAGCACTGCATTGGCTACAGAACCTACACCGGACTGCAGCGGCAGAAGTTCATTGGTCAGACGGCCTGCCTTCACTTCTTCCTTGAAGAAAGCGATAATGTTTTCACCGATTTTGCGTTCGTCTTCCTTGATATCTGCCAGAGGTCTGGTCTTATCGATATAGTCGGAAATTACGATAGCCTTAATCTTATCCCAGCCGCATTCCACATAGGTGGTACCGATACGGTCTGCCGGATGGCAGATATTAATCGGCTTTCTGTGCGGCGGATTTTCTGTGATATAAATATCGTGCATGCCTTCCAGAGCCAGCGGCTTCTTCATAGCCAGTTCCACGATAACGGTATCCGCATTCTTTACAAAGGTAGGTGTATTGCCCACAGCTGTTGTCAGAATCAGGTTACCTTCTTCTGTAATCGCCAGTGCTTCCACCAGAGCCACATCCGGCTTCGGCAGGAATCCCATATTCACATACTGAGGTGACTGGGAAAGGTGCATATCGATATACTTCACCTGGCCGGCATTAATCGCGTTTCTCAGAGTAGCATTAGTCTGATACGGCAGACGTCTGGTCACGATACCGGTTTCAACCAGAGCGGTATCGATTTCAGGACCTACAGATGCCCCGGTAAACAGTTCCACATGAATTTCTTCACCGTTCTTCACACGCTCTGCCAGAGCCAGAGGTACAGCCTTCGGATATCCGGACGGTGTAAAACCGCTGACACCCACAACCATACCATCATCAATCAATTTTGCAGCTTCTTCTGCGGACATGATAAGTGCTTCCGCACAATCATTTCGTAATCTTTTTTTCATTTCTAAATCGAATGCCATTTGCATGCCTCCTTAGATCAGTTTGAACTTGTGTTATCTTATATAATACATCAAAAAATGGGGGTACTTCAAGAGTTTTCAGGAAATCAAAGTGCATTTATTTCGTCCTTATACAATATCAAGGCTTTGACAAGTCAAAGCCTTGATAAAAATGTATATGAGGAAGACATTATGTTTTAATTAAAATAACCAAACTGGCCTAAAACTATTTCAGCAGTTCAAACACACCGGCCAGCTCCAGATAAAGTCCATTTCGCATAGCTTCTTCTTCCAGAATCAGATACTCATTATGAAGCGATTTGCGTTCTTCTTCTTTTTCCACTGCAGCACCTACGATCCAGTAGGTGGCAGGAACTTCCTGGCAGAAGTATGCGAAATCATCGGCTCCCATGCTTGCACGGTCACGGAAGAGTACGTTTTCAGTCCCGAACGCTTCTTTCGCAAGGGATACCATGGTATCGGTAATATTCTGATCATTGACTAGCGGAGGGAAACCGTCGAAGAACTCGATTTCACAGCTGCCGCCGTATGCCGCAGTAATGGAATCAGCAATTTACACCATTCTCTTCTTAGCAAAATCCCGGTGCTCCAAGTTCAGACTTCGAAGTGTACCGGTCATATCGACTTGTCCGGTCACAATGTTTTCAGCTGTACCGCCATGAATAGTCCCGATAGTGATAACCAGTGGATCGGTTGGGTCCATGTTGCGGCTGATAATAGTCTGGAATGCACTGACCAGATTGCCTGCCATGATAATGGCATCTGCCCCCATCTCCGGATGCGCACCATGAGAGGATTTGCCCTTCACATGGATTTTAAAATCTGTAGTGGACGCATACATTGGACCGTACCGGAAGGTAACCGTTCCTACTGGTTTCACTGCATCCATATGCAGCGCCAGGCCGACATCAACTTTCGGATTTTCCAGACATCCGCCCTGAATCATCCGTTCTGCACCGCCGATGGTTTCTTCTGCCGGCTGGAAGAAGAATTTTACATTCCCATTCAGCTGATCCCGAACCTGATTAAGTACAGCTGCTGCCCCCAGAAGGGTTGCAGCATTCATATCGTGCCCGCAGGCATGCATGGAGCCAGGGCGTTTACTTGCAAACGGAAGACCTGTCTTTTCAGTAACCGGCAGTGCATCTATATCTGCACGGATTCCTATGGTACGGTTGCTGCCATTGCCATAAACGGTGGCAACTACACCAGTTCCTGCAATCCTGCGGCATTCGATATTCCGCTCTGCTAGATAATCCAGAATAAACTGGCAGGTTTCATATTCGTGTTCGCTTACCTCAGCATTCTCATGGAAATGCCGCCGGATGCGCACTACTTCCGGATACATTGCATCGGTAAGTTCTCTAATCTGCTGTCTGTTCATTATATTCAGCCTCCTGCAATCAATCAAACAAACTCCCTATAATTATATGCTGCATATATGTACAGCCGCATCCACTCATAAATGGAGGATATTACACCGTATTCATTGATATTGTGATTATAATTTCCACGGATTCCGCACATGCACAGAATTTTTACGCCCTCCCGTGCAAAATAGGAAGCATCGCATGCACCACCTGCGAAAACCGCACCTGTAACAGGACCGCCTACCGCATCACTGATTCGTTTTAAGGATGCATAGGCAGATTCTACCTGAGGCGTCGTTTCAAACGGCATCATGGCATCTGTGCAGAACAGTTCCGTTCTGGTTCCTTCGATATACGTCTGGCTGCATGCTTCCTGCATCTTGCGTTCACATTCTTCCAACGCCGCAAAATTCCTAACCCGTACATCAATCATCGCTTCACAGTAATCCGCAATGCAGTTGACTGCGGAACCGCCCCGAATTGTATTTACACTGACAGAATACAGACGATCCTTTTCTTTTGGGGTGCAGTTCTGCAGCGCAATTACCTTATGACTCATTTCCTGGATTGCATTGCGGCCCGCATCATATGCATGTCCCGGATGACTGGACACGCCATGAATCACCAGTTTATATTCATAGCATCCCGGACGGCCAATGCATACTTCTCCGCTTTCCAGTCCGTGTTCCATATTGAATGCCACGAGAATTTTTTCGCTTTCCTGTCTGATCAGTTCCGCTGCACAGCCGCCCTGATGGTTGACTTCTTCATCTCCGACAAAGAAAAGACGTACAGGACACTGATCAAAACCGAGAGCCTGTAATGCTTTGACGGTAAAGAAGGCGATTGTGATACCGCCCTTCATATCACAGACACCCGGACCATGTGCTTTGCCCTCTTCATCCACAGAAAACGGCTCAGATCCGCGGCTTCCGGCAGCAAATACCGTATCATAATGGCCGGTAAATAAAATCGCTTTTCCGTCAGCATTTTCGTTAAGAACTGCACTGACTACAGGAGCGTTGGTTTCTCCGGCGTACAGCAATTCCGAACGAAGTCCAGCTTCTTCAAAACTGCTGCGCAGAAATTCTGCGGTTTTCAGCAGACAATCTTTTTCTCCATGACGTCCTTCCAGATTTACCAGTGTCCGGTAAAAATCTACTGCTGCATCCCTGTTTTCCTCTATATAGCTGCGAATTGCCTGATCCATTTTATCTGAAATCAGCATGTTTGGCCCTCCTTCTGTCGGTTCGTTTAAGTACTGATTATTATAACATCGATTTTATCTCAGGCACAGCATATTTAACGGGTTTTCCGACATCATTGCCGAAACCATATCTTTCGAAAGACCTTTTTCGTAAAGTTCAGGAACCAATCTTTCAAAAATTACGTCGAAAGGACAGAACTGTGAAATGACGGACTTATCTCTGAAACCGTGGAAAATAAGAGCATCGTGGGAAAGAAGGATTTTCTTTTGATACCCTTTCCTGCAAAGTTCGGCGATATCATCCGCTTTCTTTTTGTAATACTGCGCGTCGTCCATGCGGTAAATTCGGTCAAATCCAACATAACACCCGCTGGAAAGAATATCTGAAACATATCCCATGTCCTCGCTGTCGCTGCAGTGACCGATGGTGATGGCGCCCGGAGCCACTTTTCTGTCAAGCACAAACTCCAGCACCTCGATGCAGTTATTCACCTCTGGATTTGTATGCAGGCAAAGCGGAAGATTTGTCTTTTTCTGTACCTGACACATCACTTCCAGGAGATGCTTGTTGTTATCCGTCATTTTTTCAGCTTCAACTGCGAACTTCAGGCTACCAATACTATGTTGGTCAATGTCGTACAGAATCTGACTTTCCATATATTCGCTGCTGTGACGGGTGGTCATCGGTTCATCGGTGAAATAAAACCCTGTAGAGCATATGATTTTTACTCCCGACTGTTCGGAGACCTTTTTCAAAAGTTCAAGGTCTCGCCCAATGTTTGTAGCGGTACAGTCAATAATAGCATCAAGTGAATACTTTTTTTTCATTTCTTTGAGAAATCCAACACTTGCCTTCAGCAGTTTTTCTTTATCCAGATAGTGTTTTCCTGCCATATTCAGATATGGCTCGAAATAACAGCAGATATGCTCATGAGGGAGAATAATGCCAAAATCATTTTCATCAATTTTACCGCATACAGTGTTTATCTTCATAAAGAATCACTCCTTTATATGTCACCCATATCGTCACCGATCATGCCGACCTGCAGTGCATTTTTTTCTCTCTTATCCAGGGAGTCGTAGTCAATCACAATCTGTTTCGGCTGAGCCTTTCTTACAGGCTTTCTCAGCTTGGACTGCGTCTGCTTCGTCCCCATAACTTCCTCTCTGATGTATTCAGCAGTTTCCATCTGTCCTTCTCCAATGGCATAGGACAGTCTTTCACCATTTTCTCCAATAATGGTGAGAACATCAAATTCTTTTTCGACTTTCTCGCTGTCCCGCTTATTGGTGATTCTGCATCTATGCGGAATTTTCTC
>JAFYKS010000392.1 GCA_017537495.1 Bacillota bacterium
ACTTCCAGGAAGTGGTCTGTAAACTCCTTATTCTGTTCCGGATCCAGCACTTCCAGCAGTGCGGAGGCCGGGCCACCCTTGAAATCGGAGCCGATTTGTCAATTTCGTCAAAGAGGAAGACCGGATTCTTAGTTCCTGCATCCTTCATGGCAGAAATAATTCTGCCCGGGATAGCACCGATATAGGTTCTTCTGTGTCCGCGGATTTCCGCTTCGTCGCGTACGCCGCCCAGGGACATTCTTACGAATTCACGGCCGGTAGCACGGGCGATGGAGCGGGCGATGGATGTTTTGCCCACACCCGGAGGACCCACCAGACAGAGGATTGGCCCCTTGATACCGCGGGAAAGGTGGATTACCGCCAGATATTCCAGCACACGTTCCTTTACCTTTTCCAGACCGTAATGATCCTCATTGAGAATCTTTTCAGCCTTGCGGATGTCAATATTGGTCTTGCTTTCTTTATTCCATGGCAGATCCAGAATGGTTTCCACATAGTTGCGGATTACACCGCTGTCAGCCGCACTTGGAGGCAGCTTCTTGAACTTGCGGATTTCCTTCTTGACCTTTTCATCGATTTTTTCAGGCAGGTGGAGTTCTTCCAGAGCCTTCAGCCATTTGTCAGCTTCTGCCTCCGCATCTTCATCCACACCCAGTTCTTCCTGGATGGCCTTCATCTGTTCTCTCAGATAATATTCCTTCTGGTTGTTCTTGATGCTTTCCTGTACTTTGTCATTGATAGACTTTTCCAGGCCCAGAATGTGGTTTTCGCCTACCAGAATACGGTTCAGCACCACCAGACGTTCCTTCACATCGAAGGCTTCCAGAACTTCCTGCTTACGCGGAATGCGCACAGGCATCTGCATAATCATGGTATCTGCAAAGAGAGACGGATCTTCAATGGATGCAACGATGTCATAAGCGCTGTCCTTCAGGCCGGTGTCGAATTCCAGATACTGATCAAAATTGTCCAGTGCGGCTCTCACAAAAGCCTGGATTTCAGGGTCCTGCGGATCAGCCGGAGTGATTTCGGCCTTTTCCACGCGGGCCATGAGGAACGGTTCCTCAGCAGTCAGTTCCTTCAACACGGCACGGTAAAGACCGTCTACCAGCACACGGACACTGTCGCCCTGGATTTTCAGCATCTGCTTAACTTTGATTACCGTACCCACCTTGTAATAATCATCAGGGGTCGGAATCAGTATATTCTCATCCATCTGGGAAGTTACGAAAAGTTCCTTTCCGTTCTTCATGGCATATTCCAGTGCCTTGATGGATTTCTCTCTTCCAATATCAAAATGCATGATGGTCTGAGGGAAAATAGTCAGACCGCGAAGAGGGATGCAGGGGAACGCAGGTAATTCAGCCGGTTCCGCATTATCTTCTTCAGCTGTGGCTTCTGCTGTATCAGTCATTTCAGCAGTTTCCGCTGTATCTTCTGCAGCATCTGCTGCTTCTTCATGCAGTTCTTCAGTAATTTTTTCTTCAAAATCGTTCACTGTGTTCTCCTCCTTTCACAGTAAAATGGAACAAGGCAGGGCCTGCCTGCCTCATTCTATCAGGAAGCAGTTGCTTCCAGCTGTTCTGTCTCCCCACCTTCCAGAATCAGCTTTGGCTGATTTCCGTCTTCGATGGTTTCTTTCGTAATAATGCACTTTTCCACATCATCTCTGGATGGGATTTCGTACATGATTTCTGTCATTGCTTTTTCGAAAATGCTGCGCAGACCTCTGGCGCCGGTCTTTCTTTCCAGTGCCTTTCTGGCAATGGCGCGGATTGCATCTTCTTCAATTTCCAGTTCCACATCATCCAGTGCAAAGAGCTTTCTGTACTGCTTCAGCAGTGCATTCTTCGGCTCGGTAATGATGCTTACCAGTGCGTCTTCCGTCAGGGATTCCAGTGTTACGATCACCGGCAGTCTGCCGATGAATTCCGGAATCAGACCGAACTTCAGCAGGTCTTCCGGCTGTACCAGAGTCAGCAGAGTCTTTTCATCCACCTTGGAGTTCTTCTGTTCGGAATTGAATCCGATAACCTTTTCGCCCATTCTTCTCTGGATGATCTTATCCAGTCCGTCGAATGCACCGCCGCAGATAAAGAGTACGTTGGTGGTATCAAACTGGATAAATTCCTGGTGCGGATGCTTACGTCCGCCCTGCGGAGGCACGTTGGCAACGGTGCCTTCCAGAATTTTCAGCAGTGCCTGCTGTACACCTTCACCGCTTACGTCTCTGGTAATAGACGGGTTGTCGGACTTTCTGGAAATCTTATCGATTTCGTCCACGTAGATAATGCCCTTCTGAGCCTTTTCCACGTCAAAATCCGCAGCCTGCAGCAGCTTCAGCAGAATATTTTCCACGTCTTCGCCCACATAACCGGCTTCGGTCAGTGCAGTGGCGTCAGCGATGGCAAACGGCACATCCAGAATCTTTGCCAGAGTCTGGGCCAGTAATGTTTTGCCGGATCCGGTCGGTCCGATCATGACGATGTTGCTCTTCTGCAGTTCAACCTCGTCTTCTCTGGACATCTTCGGATTGTTGATTCTCTTATAGTGATTATATACTGCAACAGCCAATGCTCTCTTGGCAGCGTCCTGACCGATTACATAATCAGACAGAGTCTGTGTGATTTCCTTTGGCTTCGGCAGCTTGTAGGCTGCGTCTTCCTTTGGTGCACCGTTTCCGTCGGAAATATCATCATTGATGATTTCCAGACAGAGATTTACACACTCATCACAGATGTAAACGCCGGAACCTGCTACCAGGCGCTTTACCTGGCTCTGCGGCTTGCCGCAGAAGGAACACTTCAGCTGTTTGTTTTCATCGTATTTGCTCATTCTTTTCCCCCTTTAGATTATCTGGACTGAATCACACGGTCTACCAGGCCGTATTCTGCAGCTTCCGCTGCCCCCATGAAATTGTCACGGTCGGTGTCACGTTCAATCACTGCCAGATCCTGACCGGTGTTTGCCGCCAGAATCTTATTCAGCTTATCTCTTGTCTTCAGGATCCATTCGGCATGGATTTTAATATCCTCTGCCTGTCCATTTACCCCGCCAAGCGGCTGATGAATCATGATTTCAGCATTTGGCAGTGCAAAACGCTTGCCCTTCGTTCCGGAGGACAGCAGGAATGCACCCATGCTGGCAGCCATACCAATACAGATGGTAGATACATCCGGCTTGATATACTGCATGGTGTCATAGATTGCCATGCCGGCAGTTACAGAACCGCCCGGGCTGTTGATGTAGATACAGATATCCTTTTCACTGTCTTCTGCTTCCAGGAACAGCAGCTGTGCCACAACCAGGCTTGCCACATGTTCATCAATCTGTTCGCCGATAAAAATGATTCTGTCCTTTAACAGTCTGGAATAAATATCGTAAGACCGCTCCCCTCTGCTGGTCTGTTCAACTACATATGGTACTAATGCCATGATTGATACCCCTCACTTTCTTTCGGTATTTTTTAGAAGCCGGGCAGTCTCTTCTGCCCGCCCGGCTTCCTAATGTACTGTTAGTATTTACTTTTATCTGATTTCTGATACGCTCAATACTACTTGATTACAGCGTTTTCGAACAGAACTTCGATTGCCTTCTTGGACTTCAGGTCCTTAACCAGGTACTGCATCATGTCTTCACCCAGC
Source organism: Bacillota bacterium (assembly GCA_017537495.1). Classification (GTDB taxonomy): domain Bacteria; phylum Bacillota; class Clostridia; order Peptostreptococcales; family Anaerovoracaceae; genus RGIG7179. The sequence continues at coordinate 3,645 of JAFYKS010000392.1, forward strand.
AGTTCTCTTACCTTGTCAGCAGTCATCTGATACTGAACAGCCATAACCTTCAGTTCTTCTTCTACTTCTTCTTCGGATACTTCGATAGCTTCTGCTGCAGCTACGCCTGCGATAACCAGTCTGGTCTTAACAGCCTTTTCAGCTTCTGGTCTCAGTTCATCCAGGAAGTCGCCCATTGCCTTACCGGTGAATTCCAGGTACTGCTTGATGGACAGACCCTGGTAGCTCAGCTGCTGGTTCAGTTCCTGAACGCTTCTGTCCAGTTCGTCCTTGATCATTACTTCAGGGATTTCAACTTCAGTTGCTTCTACCAGCTTACCCAGTACAGCGTCCTTCATCTGGTTTTCAGCACCAGCCTTAGCGTACTTTTCCAGCTTTTCTCTTTCGGAAGCCTTCAGTTCGTCCAGAGTGTCGAAGCCCAGGTCTGCAGCGAATTCATCGTCCAGTGCAGGAACCTGCTTTTCCTTAACCTGGTGTACGTGGCACTTGAATACTGCTTCCTTGCCAGCCAGGTCAGGTGCGTGGTATTCTTCAGGGAAAGTAACAACTACGTCCTTATCTTCGCCTGCAGCTACGCCAACCAGCTGTTCTTCGAAACCAGGGATGAACATCTGGGAACCCAGAGTCAGTTCCTGTTCCAGAGCAGTGCCGCCTTCGAACTGTTCTTCACCTACGAAACCAGCGTAGTCCAGAACCAGAGTGTCGCCTTCCTGAGCTGCTCTTTCAACGGAAACGATTCTAGCGTTTCTTTCCTGCTGCTGCTTCAGGTTATTTTCAACGTCTTCGTCCTTTACTTCGTTTTCAATCTTTTCGATTTCGATGCCCTTGTAGTTCTTAACTTCTACAACTGGAGCAACTGCTACAGTGATAGTAACAGTGAAGCCTTCACCCTTCTTTAATTCAGAGAATTCAGCTCTTGGAGAATCGATCAGATCCAGATCCAGTTCCTTTACTGCAGCTTCGTAGTTACCTCTCAGCAGTTCATCGATTGCGTCTTCGAAGAAGATACCTTCGCCGAAGTGCTTTTCGATAATGCTTCTAGGAGCCTTACCCTTACGGAAACCAGGGATTTCAATCTTACCCTTCTGAGCCTGGTAAACCTTAACCTGAGCCTGGTCGAATTCTTCTGCAGTGAATTCCATAGTAAACTTTACATCATTCTTTTCTCTAGAAATAAATGTTGCCTTCATTTAAAAAATTCCTCCTGATTATATAAAACATTGTTTTTAACTAAGACAATTACAGTACATTATAACTCGTTTTCTCTATAAAGTAAAGAAAAAAGCAGAGATTTCACCTCTTTTTCACTTATTTTTGTATGAAATAAAAGAAAAAACTGCCTCTTTCCTGTAAAAAAGGAAAAAAGCAGTCAATTTTTCTTTATTCTGTGAAACCGAGAAGTTCCAGTCCTCTCTGATACTTGCTCTGATTGCCCGGTTTCAGATTGTATTTGGCAGCCAGTTCATTTCCCAGTGCGATCATATCCTCCTGGTCTCCGGAGTACAGTTCTACTTCCACTTCGGAAATCTGTGCATTGCCTCCGGTAGTGCGGATTTCCCCTTGGTCACAGGAAACTACGCTGATGGACTTACCAGTGTCCACGTGAATCTGTCTGCGTACAAACTCCATTTCCATCACTGGAACCAGCGTGCGTCCGCCGGCAGCTTCATAAATCTCATCATAAATTTCACTGCCTCTGAAAATATCCACGTTCGGTGCTGCCGCAAATTCTTCATTTACGGTTACATTCAGTTCGCCGCGCTGATGCAGTCCATCTACTGCGCCGCCGCCCCATTTCATGGTAGCCACCGGCAGAACATCTTCATAACGGACACGGAATGCAAACTGCTTTCTCAGCAGTGCCTTGTCTTCCGTATCATAATATACGGCCTTCATCGGAATTGTTTCCACTTCCGCTTCATCTGACATCTTCATCAGATGAGCATCCTGAAGAATCCGTTCTCTGGTAAATTCATCTTCCACCAGATACTTTAATTCGATTTCCATCTTTTTATCTCCATTGTATTCTTAGCACATTCTTAACATTATGCAAGTTTTCATCTTACTGTTTTACCACAATTTGGCCGTTTCGTCAATCATTCAAAAGATTTTTCCCTGCCTCCAGTGCACCAATGGCGAAAATTTTCTTCGAAAGTGCCGTATGACGTACCTCTACCACTTCGTCTTCCATGGCAAAGTACACCGTATGTTCTCCATACACAGTCCCCATACGCAGACTCTGCACCACAGTTTCATCTTCCGGATTCAGTCCCAGAATCCTGCACAGAGATCTGGCGGTTCCACTTGGGGCATCCTTTTTCTTCGTATGGTGAACCTCCGTCAGGCGGATATCGCAGTCATCTCCGGCTGTCTCGGAACCAAGCCTGCAGAGTTCCGTCATGATGCGGATTCCTCTGGAATAGTTACTGCTGCGGTCCACCGGACAGATTTTTCCAGCAGTTTTACCAGGGTTTCCTGCTGCGGTCCGTATCCTGTGGTTGCAATCACCACGGGGATTCCTCCGCCCTGCCGCCGGCAGTAATCATAAATTCCTTCCAGTGCATCGGGATGGCTGAAATCAATAATCAGATCCAGCCTTTCTTCCGGCCAGCATCCCGGCTCTGTGGGTTCTATCATATGTATCCGGCTGAAAGTACCTTCTTCCAGCGCATGTGCTGCCATGGTTCTTCCCATGGCTCCCGTTCCTACAATTCCCAGTTTCATGGCAAAATACCTCCTTAAAAGGTATTCTATGCATCAAACTGTGCCGGAATTCTCCGGTTTTAGAAAAAAACGTCAGTAGCCAGCTTGACCAGAATCATCACCAGCACCACGATGAGCATCGGACGGATGAATTTTGCACCGCGGGCAATGGCAAGGCGGGAACCCACCTGACCGCCCAGAATGCAGAATACCGCACCAGGCACTGCCAGCTTCCACATTACAGTGCCTGCCAGTGCAAAGGTAATAGCAGACGCCACGTTGGATGCCAGATTGAGCATTTTGGCATTTCCGGAAGCAGTACGCAGATCGTACTTCATAAGCAGGCAGTATGCAATAATTGCAAAAGTACCGGTTCCCGGACCAATCATTCCGTCATAAAAACCGATGAAAAGACCGATGCATGCGGCGAAAATCAGACGCTTATTCCGTGGAACATCTCCGGAAAAATTCTCGTCAGACAGATTCCGTTTAGACAAGATAATCACCGCCGCCACAGGAAGCACAAAGACGATAACCTTCTTCAGTACCGCATCGTCGATATGCAGGGCCGCCGTGGAACCGCAGGCCGCTCCCATAAAGGAGAAAGCTGCAGAAATCACTGCCATACGCCAGTCCAGCACCCCGTTCTTCATGTAGTTAATGGTAGCCATTAAGGTACCGCAGGATGCGGAAAGTTTATTGCTTCCCAGTGCATAGTGAGCCGGCAGGCCGGTCAGCAGATACGCAGGCAGGGAAATCAGGCCGCCGCCTCCGGCGATGGCATCGATAAAGCTTGATAAAAACAGCAGTCCGAATAAAAGCACCAGACTGCCGGCTGTAATTGTTTCGTAGCTGAATTCCATGAGTCTTCGTACCGTCTTACTTCTTTCTTGCCAGTTCCATCAGTTCGCCGTACTTGCTCATTACATGGTCATAGCCCTTATCTTTCACATGCGGTACACGGCAGCCGGAGCAGTCCTTGATACCGTTTTCCAGATAGTTGTAGTTACCGCCGCAGTTTTCGCCCAGAGCATAGAGCGGGCAGTAGCAGAACAGGCAGTTGAAGGTTTCCGGATGCTGTGTCGGATGGCAAGGGAAAAATTCGCACTCCTTGTGCTGCGTGAATTTATAATTTTCGGTCTTGATTTCGTTCATTTCTTTCTCCTCCTAAAAAATTCAGGCGCGGTCAGAATGTCCTGCCGCGCCCTATATTATAGCCCCTTTTTTCAGGTTTGTAAACTACTTGTAAATTCCATACTTGATCTTGATTCTCTCAATCTTGCGGATCATTGGGTCTCCGATGAGGAAGACACACAGACCTGCTGCCAGACCGTGGCTGATGTCATAAGGCAGTCCGCTGATATAGAGAATCCGCAGGGTTTCCCAGCTGAGCCCTCCGCTTCCCGGAATACCGGCAGTATTGAAGAAGCTCTGCATGTTGATGATGCCTCCGTAGAGAATCACCGTTGTAAAGAAAGTAAATACGGTAAGGGTGATATGATCCACCGGCAGACGTTTTCTCTGCAGCAGCACACCTGCCAGAAGGCCCAGCACACCGCAGGCATACACCAGCCAGGAAGCTTCTTTGAAGAGGCTCCAGCCCGTAATCAGGCAGATGACATATGCCACCACTTCAGATGCAGCCACACAGAGCACCGGTCCCATAACCACAGTGAAATCTCTGGACTTTACCTTTTCCTTGTTCTGGCTTGCTTCCACCTTATTGAATGCAAGTCCCGCCAGGAATCCCAGCAGCCCCCAGCAGAACATCTGCCATGGAGTCCATGGTCCCTGTCCCATGTAGAAGTTACATACAAAACGGGAAAGTGCACCCACCAGGAATCCGGCTTCCGGTCCCATGGCGATTCCCGCCACAATGACCATGGCCGTCCCAATCTGAATGGGTACCGTCACATGGAAAAACATATGAGCAGCTACGGTAATGGCACTCATCATTGCCACCAGGACGATTTCACGGGCCTTTGGCTTTCTTTTTTCGAATACCAGGAAAAACGGCAGCATGCAGCAGATAACCACAGCCAGGCTGATGATCATGTAGTGCTGACCGTTGCCCATCATGACAGAGAGCATGAGCAGAGCCGGAACTGCAATGAAAATCATCAGCGCGGACAGAATGGTCCGCTTCCGGATGGCCTTTTTTCTTACAGGGTCGTATTCTGTTCTACCCATCGTGCCACCTCCTCCCAAGTTACCAGCTGGTCATTCCACTGCCGCACGATACGGTTGGCAGTGGTAGTATAGAAGCTGTTTCCGGCAAAGAATTCCTTTGCCTGGCCGCAGCTGACCACATCTCCGTCGAAGAACATGGCACATCTGTCCCCATATTCCGCACAGAATTCCACATCGTGGGATACCATAAACAGGGTTACGCCCTGGTCTCTCAGCTTACGGAAAATACCGGCCAAAGTAATCTTAAAGAACGGGTCCAGTCCCTTGGTCGGTTCATCCAGCAGGAGAATCTTCGGTTCCAGCAGGAGAATCTTTCCCAGTGCCAGGCGCTGCTGTTCCCCGCCGGACAGGTCATATGGATGGGATTTACGCAAATGAGTAATTTCCATGGTATCCAGCATGTTTTCCACACGCTTTGCCACTTCCTCTGCCGCCAGTTTACGGTCGTAGAGGGCCTCTGCCAGTTCCTCTTCCACAGTGATTTCCGTAAAGAGAGCCTGCGGGTTCTGCGGCACCATGGCCATAACTTTACCCATCAGCTTCCCTGTATTTTCTTTGCATACTTTCAGTCCATCCACGTGGATGGTGCCTCGCTGAGGTTTGATAATACCTGCCACCGCTTTCAGGGTGGTGGACTTTCCGGCACCGTTTCCGCCCATGAGGCAGAACAGTTCGCCTTCCCTTACTTCCAGATTGAGCCCACGCAGGACCTCACCGGAATGGCGGTCATAATGATGCCACAGGTCTTTGATGGTGATAATAGGGTCCCGCAAAACATCCGCGCCCGGGGTTTCAGATGAAGCCGGGGAAGGGGATTTTGCGGTGAATTCTTCCGGATCGCCAAGAACTGCTTCCAGCCAGAGACGGCCGTCACGGATGGTCAGAGGTGCCAGGTGACGTCCTTCTGCAGTCTCTTTCAGACCATGCTTCATCTTACTGCCGCCGCAGCCGGAATAAATTTTCATAACGGACGGCATGCCGTAGAACATAGGATGGCGCTCTTCTGCAGATTCACCGGCCAGAAAATCGCCGATGTTCCACGGGTCATCATTGGCAATGATTCGGCCCTGATCCATGACGATAACACGGTCTGCCATTGGAATCAGGTTTTCCAGACGGTGCTCGGAAATGATTACAGTGGTACCCAGATCACGGTTAATCTTGTATACGGTCTTCAGAAACTCTTCCGCAGCAATGGGGTCCAGCTGAGATGTCGGTTCATCCAAAATCAGAACCTTGGGCTGCATGACCATAACGGAAGCCAGATTCAGCAGCTGCTTCTGACCGCCGGACAGTTCTGCCACACCCTTTCTGAACCAGCTCTGCATATCGAAGAAGCTGGCCATTTCCGCAACTTTGCGGCGGATGGTCTGGTTATCCAGACCCAAGCTTTCCAGCCCAAAAGCCAGTTCGTGCCATACCTTATCAGTAACCAGCTGGTTATCCGGATTCTGCTGTACGAATCCCAGGTCCGTTGTACTCATCCGGTCGTCCAGCTCTGCAATTTCATGACCGCGGTAAAGAACGCTTCCCTCTTTTTCGCCGTAAGGAATCAGATTCTTTTTCAGCTGACGGAGAAGGGTACTCTTACCGCAGCCGGACTTGCCGCAGATGACTACGAACTCCGCCTGATCCACGGTCAGGCTGACGTCGTTCAGTGCCGGCTTGTCGGCCAGAGGATATGTAAATGTTAAATTTCGGATTTCAATGCTTGCCATTTCTTTTCTCCCAAAATATCTATCATAAGCGGTGTCAGCAGCAGAGCGCTGTAACACACCAGAGAAACTGCCTTCAGCAGTGTAAATTCGTGCATTACGATGGTCGGATAGTATTCCATACTTGTCGCGCCGAGGAAGCAGCC
>JAFYKS010000393.1 GCA_017537495.1 Bacillota bacterium
AGATGATCAGGTAGAGTACCATCAGAGCCAGGGTTCCTATCACTTCACCGCCGGAGACATTCTGACTTACAGAAAGGGTGGACAGAATAATCATCATGAAAATGCCCACAATGTCTTCCACAATCAGGGTGCCAAACACCATCTCCGTATATTTTTTTCCCTTCAGGTTCAGTTCATCGAATACTTTGATAATGACCGTAGTGGAACTCATGGAAAGCATACCCCCAAGGACGATGCTGTCCATGGTATTAAAGCCCAGCAGCTGGCCGGCACCAAAACCCACCGTCAGCATACCGATAACTTCGATAATCGCTGTAACGATGGCGGTACTTCCCACCTGTGCCAGCTTATGAAGGTTGAACTCCAGCCCCAGGTGGAACATGAGAAAGATAATCCCGATTTCACTCCAGGTATGGATGGCTTCTGTATCGGCCACTGTCATAAACAGAGGAAAGTATGGGCTCATGAGAAAGCCCGCCAGAATATAGCCCAGAATCAGGGGCTGTCTGATTTTTTTAAAAAGAATGGTAATAATGCCTGCAGTCAGCATCATATAGGTCAGGTCCGTAATTAATACAGGTATGTGCACTTGAAATCTCCCTTCTTGAATTTAGTCGGCAAGGTTTACAAACTGCGCAGCCATCTGGCCCACATTGTCAACAGATCCCATAACCCAGAGAATATCGTCTTTTGCCAGAAGCGTCTCCGGATCGGGCATAATAATCGGATATCCATCCTTCTGCAGTCCCAGAATCAGGCAGTCCCACTTTTCGCGGATACTGCTGTTTCGGATGGATTTTCCTGCAAAATCTTCATCGCCGTAAATTTTGATGGCGCAGACGGACAGGGAATTTTCCCGGTCCGGATAGTCGATGGACATGAATTTTTTCAGTGTCCGGAGAGGTTTGGTTTGGGTCAGACTGGTCAGTGCGTAGAAGTTCTGCAGCGCCTTCTCTTCCCCCGCCACATAGACCTTGTCCCCGGCGTGAATTTCCATGGTGCTGTCCGGCAGAATGGTCTGTGACCAGTCTTCAGCATGACGGATTTTAACGATATATACGTTATATTTATAGCCCCAGTGGAGGTCTGCAAGCTTCGTATTCAGATACTCAGCGCCTTCCGGTGCAATAAAGCTCATGAGATGAAGCGTGTCATCAAGCCAGGTCTGATGGTGGCCCGCTCTTTCTTCCTGTGCGATGATTCTTTCATTGAAGTTGCGCAGGAACCGGGCTTCCATCTGCAGATATACGGTAGCCATGAAGCCTTTCTTTGACAGCACAATCAGTGCAAAGGTAACCAGGAAGGCCAGCCAGATTGGGTGAACGGCAAACAAGGTCCACAGCGGAATCATGGCGATTACCGTGATTACCACCAGCTTCATGCTGTTCAGTACAATCAGCGGAAGGTGGAAGGAATTCTGCTTCAGCCACAGGGATGTAAACAGGTTATTATGCATGTTCAGATATGGCCGTACAAACAGTGCCATCACGGAATAGATAAAGACACATGTCACAATACGGCTCGGCATATCAGGGAAATGCTCTTCCAGCAGCGGATCCAGTAAAGTTACCCCTGCAATGGCGGTTACCAGCATAAGTCCCCCGTAAACAAGCAGACGGAAGAAGTAGAGCTTGATATAGTCGTACCATTCGTTGTCCTGCTCTTCATCCTGCTGCTCCGGAGATGTGTATCTGTCCAGTTTTTCTTTCATCTTATGGGAAAGACGGGATTCCACAAAGCGTACCAGCCACGGTGCTGCCTTGATGCAGTACGGTGTGGTGAACGTGGTAATAACAGAAACCGCAACTACAATCGGGTATAAATAGTCACTGGTTACCCCCAGGCTCATACCCAGGGATGCAATAATAAATGCAAATTCCCCAATCTGGGCCAGTGCCAGACCGCCGGAAATGGAATTTTCGATATTTTGCCCGGAAAGCAGGAGGCCAAGGCCGTTGAATACCACCTTGCCCACCAGGGTCACAGCGATAATCACCAGAATCGGTACAGCATAGTTTGCAATCATAGCCGGGTCTACCATCATACCTACAGAAATGAAGAAGACGGCCCCGAACATGTCTTTGACGCCCATGGTCAGTTCTTCTACACGCTCTACGTGAATGGTACCTGCCAGCAGGGAACCTGCCAGGAACGCCCCCAGCGCTGTAGAAAAGCCCAGCTGATCTGCCAGAAGCACCATACCGAAACAGATACCGATGGAAACCACCAGCACCATTTCGTTGTTCATGTACTGGATGTTACGATTCATAAAGGTTGGAATCAGGTAGATACCCAGAATGAGCCAGATAACCAGGTAGAGGAGCATCAGTGCCAGATGGGCTGCCACTTCCCCACCGGAAACGTTCTTGCTGACGGAGATGGTGGACAGAATTACCATCATGAAAATCCCCAGAATATCCTGTATTACCAGAGTCCCGAAGACAGCCTCAGAATACTTTTTCTTTTTCAGATTCAGCTCATCGAAGACTTTGATGATAACCATGGTGGAGCTCATACAGAGCATACCGCCCAGTACGATGCTGTCCATCATGCTGAAACCAAGCAGCTGGCCGGCTCCGAAGCCCAGGCCCAGCATGCCGATAACCTGTATGATGGTGGTTACGATGGCCGTACTCCCCACCTCGGCAAGCTTATGCAGATTAAACTCAAGCCCCAGATGGAACATCAGAAAGATAATCCCGATTTCACTCCAGGTATGAATGGCCTCGGTGTCTTCCAGAGTCATGAACAGGGGGAAATACGGGCTCATGAGGAAGCCCGCCAGAATATAGCCCAGAATCAGGGGCTGCTTTATTTTTTTGAATACTATTGTAATAATGCCGGCAGTCAGCATCATAACCGCCAGGTCTGAAATCAATGCAGGGATATGCAACTGCATTCTCCTTTCCTTCTTTTATTAAAAATGCCGTACCGTCCCGTCACTTACCCGGGGCAGTACGGCAGCATGTTTGCTGTCAATAACA
>JAFYKS010000394.1 GCA_017537495.1 Bacillota bacterium
GGATGAGTCCCATAAAGGTGTTCCGCAGTTCCAGGTCGGTGATGGTGACGAAGTTGGTGATGACAACCAGTTCACTTGGAATCATCATGAGGGCCAGGAACAGGGTGAAGGCCAGGTCTTTGCCGCGGAAGTCAAGCCGGGCGAATGCGAAGGCCGCAAGGACTGTCACCACCAGCATCATAGCTGTGGTTGCCACTGTGAAAATCACTGTGTTGAGGAAATAGTCCGCCAGCGGCACTGTGGTAAAGGCATCTACATAGTTCTGGAAGGTAGGCGCCAGAGTATAGAATTTCGGAACATATTCCGAACTGTAGGCACTGTAGCTCTTTACGGAGGTCAGCAGCATCCAGTAGAAGGGAAACAGTACCACGATAGCCCAGATTGCCAGAAGCGCGTAGGTGACGGTCTTGATGGACCGGCTGCGGAGACGGGCTTTCTTTTCAATTGTTTCAAAATCAGTTGGTCTGGTCATATTAAAACCTCGGTATTAAGAGTAGTGTACGTGTTTTTTGCTGATGAGCAGGTTGATACAGGTGATGGTCAGCACGATGGAGAACAGGATGATGGCTGCTGCCGAAGCATAGGACGGATAGCCGCCGCTGTTTCCGTAGAGCATGTCGTATACATAACCTACAATGGTATTCATTTCTGCCGCATTCAGGTTGGTTCCGAAGAGTGCCACCGCATCGCTGTAAGCCTTGAAAGCACCGATGAAACCGGTGATAATCAGGTAAAACAGGCTCGGAGAAATCATCGGCAGGGTGATGCGTGTGAAGGTTCTGAGACGGGATGTTCCGTCAATCTTGGCTGCGTTATAGTAGTCCTGCTTCACCGATGCCAGAGCGCTGGTGAGAATCAGAATCTTAAACGGCATAACCACCCATACGGTGTAGAAGCAGAGGACAAACATCTTGGCCCAGTACGGTCCGTCGATGAAATCAACAGGTCCCATGCCGAAGAGCCCCAGAATCAGGTTCATGAGACCGTCGCTGTAAGGTGTCTTCTTAAAAAGAATCATGAACACCAGACCCACTGCCAGAGTGTTGGTCACATATGGCAGGAAGAAGACAGTCTGAAACAGTTCCTTCAGCTTCTTTATGGAGTTCAGTCCCACGGAAATCAGCAGAGCCAGTCCGGTGGAAATCGGTACGGTAAAGATAACCAGAATGAAGGTGTTCTTTACAGCCTGCAGGAAGTACGGGTCGTGGAGCACGTAGCTGTAGTTATACAGGCCCACGCCGTGATATGTCTGAGATGCGGAGTTGTAGCCTTCCTCGAAGGAGTAGATGAATACATCAATCAGAGGATAGACCAGGAAAGCACCCAGAAAGAGGATTGCCGGCAGCAGGTAGAGCCAGGCTTTCATATTGTTTCGTTCCATGGCAGCCTCCCTTATTTCGCTGTGAAATAGATGCGCTGGCCGGTTTCCGTACTGAAGATGTGTACCTTATGCGGTTTCACATCAAAACGTACAGTGCTTGCAGTTCCGGTCTTTTCCATGAGTGCTTCTACTTCTACACGGTTTTCAGA
>JAFYKS010000395.1 GCA_017537495.1 Bacillota bacterium
CCCAAAACTCCCCGCTGCACGCGAATGTGTATAAACATGTATAAAACCCAGTGCACAACGAAAAAAAGAGAACCTCACAGAGGTTCTCTTAAGTATCATATACAAATACAGATTACAGGCTCATGTTTTCCCAGTCCTGTGCGAACAGACCGCCGGCACCGCCGGAGTGTACGAACAGTACGTTATCTTCAGGCTTGTATTCGCCAGCTCTTGCACGCTGAATCAGGCCTGCGAATGCTTTGCCGGTGTAGCAGGTATCCAGCAGGATGCCTTCCAGCTTCATCATCATGGCAATTGCTTCGTTACCAGCTTCAGAAGGGATGGAGTAGCCAGGGCCGCACATGTCTACCAGATCAGGTACAGGGATTTCCATATCCACGCCCATCAGTTCTACTGCTTCCTTCATCAGTTCAGGTACGATGACATCAAATGGATCGCTGTCTACCATGGAGCACATTACGTGAGTTTCAGGCATGTACATCTTAGCACCCAGAATAGTGCCTGCTGCAGTACCGCCGGAACCGCATGCACATACGATGTGTTCGAACTTCTGGTCGAATTCGGAAACTTCCTTCATGCAGTCTACATAACCCAGGGAGCCCAGTGCGTTGGAACCGCCGCAAGGAATCTTGTAAACCTTACGTCCCAGTTCTTCTGCAATTTTGTCCATTTCTTCATATACTTCATCATAGCTGTCAGTATCCACAAAACGTACTTCTACACCCATCAGGTAGTTCAGGATCTGGTTACCCTTACGTTCAGTGATACCTCTTTCCTTCAGAACCAGGATGCAGTCCAGGCCCATACGCTGTGCACAAGCTGCAGTCAGCATAGCATGGTTGCTCTGTGCCTGACCGGTGGTCATAACCAGGTCATAGCCCTTTTCCTTCGCATCAGCCAGCAGATATTCCAGCTTTCTTACCTTGTTTCCGCCCAGTGCCACCCCGCACAGGTCGTCTCTCTTAATCCATACGTTGGTACCCAGTTCACGGCTCAGGTTCGGCAGACGGTGAATTGGAGTTGGGAAAATACCTAAAGCTTCTTTTGCAAATGTATTCATAGTTATTTCCTTTCTTTTTTACTTTCGCATCAAAATGACAGAAAGCATATTCCCTTATATTATAGCAGAGCCCCTTATTGCTTTCAAGGGAAAAGGAGTGTATACTGAAAAAAAGAACAGATTTGAAGGAGATTTCTTATGAACTCTGATAAAAGTATATTCAGCGACGACAGAACGGTCCTGCTTCATTGTGACGTGGACTGTGAGCACTATAACATTCCGGAAGGAACGAAGCGAATCGCAGCAGAAGCATTCGATGATACAGGGGAATATCCACGGAGTATTACGCTTCCGTCCTCCCTGGAAGACTTCAAGCCCTGCGAAGCGTTTGAAATTCTGGATGTCTGCTCACTTCAATCCATCGACGTAGCAGACGGAAACAAACATTTCACAGCTATCGACGGTATTCTCTACAACAAAGATGTTACCCGGTTAATTTTTATTCCTCCGTATAACATCCAAATCGGCGGCACATATGAGATGCCGGACACTGTAAAGGAAATCGGAGACTTCGCCCTGTGGATGCCCGCTAATATAAGCCGTTATTCCCTTTCCAAATCTCTTGAAAAAATCGGAGAAGGAAACCACTGGCCTTCTAAAGACTACGGTATTATTTTTATACCCGCAGGAATGCCTGCTGCACAATTCTTTACTGACGACCCGCACCTGAATACGCAGATTATAGAACCGGAACTGTAAACGAAAGGAACTGACTGTCATGCTTAGAATACCAAACTCTGCAAAAATCGACACCATGTCTTCCTCCAATCCGCCTGCTGCCTGCTGCCAGGACGGCGACACTGTTATCTTCGAGACCAATGATTGTTTCGACGGTGCCGTAAGCCCTGACGGGGTCCGCGACTGGGAAGGCAGAGAGCTGGGCAAATATATGGGCAACCCTGCCACCGGCCCTCTGTACGTAGAAGGTGCAGAGCCTGGCGACGCGCTTTGCGTAGAAATCCTGGACATCCAGATTCGCAGCTGGGGTGCTATGGGCTGCGGTTTCGGCGAAGCAGGCTTCATCAATATCCCGGGCGAATACGAAACCCGTGCTTTCCATTACGATGACGGATTCGTCAAAATCGGCGGCAAGAAGATTCCAATCAGCCCTATGATTGGTGTAATCGGTGTGGCACCGGCCGGTGAAGGCATCAGCACCTATACCCCTGACGCTCACGGCGGCAACATGGACTGCAACCGTATCGTGAAGGGCGCCAAAATCCTCTTCCCTGTAGCTGCACCGGGCGCACTGCTGGCCATGGGCGATCTGCATGCTTTGATGGGCGACGGCGAAGTATTCCAGTACGGACTGGAAACCTCCGGCGAAGTTACCGTACGTGTCAGCGTTATCAAGAACGCCGGCGTGAAGCAGCCAACCCTGTATCAGGACGGCAAAGCGATGATTGTCGCATCTGCAAAGACCTACGACGATGCCATTCGTCTGGCTCTGGAATCCATGTTCGATCTGCTGGTTTCCCACGGCTGGGACCGTACCGAAGCCGGCATGCTCATGAGCATGAAGTGCA
>JAFYKS010000034.1 GCA_017537495.1 Bacillota bacterium
CATTGAAAATGACTTGGCATTTGACAAGGTAATGCACTTCCGCGAAATTCCGCATGATCCGCAGGCATGGGCAAACAAGTATGTCACAGAAGTAACCTTCCGCAGCGGAAACAAAGCGGTTCTTCCAAACATCCCAATCCATTTCGGCGGCGAAGCACCAGACCCAATCAGCAATGTAAGCCGGGTTGGTGAAGATACCGAAGAGATCCTGAAGGCGTTGAATTATTCTGATGAAGAAATTGCATCCCTGGTAGAAAAGGGTGTTATCGCAGTACGCAAATAAAAAGTCGGATTAGAAGGAAAGAGAGGAAAAAAATATGAATATCAAGAATCTTCATATTGTAGGAAGCGGCCTGATGGGCGGCGGTATTGCACAGGTAGGTATTACGCACGGGTTTGAAGTAACCCTCATAGATATTTCTGAAGCAGCACTGAACAAGGCCAAGGCTGTGATGGAAAAAAGCTTCAAAAAGGAAATCAGCCGCGGAAAGATGACAGAAGAAGCTGCTGAAGAGGCATTCAGGCATCTGACCCTGACCACAGATATGAATGCAGCGAAAGATGCAGACCTGGTCATTGAATCTGTATCCGAAAAAATGGAGCTGAAGAAGAAGATTTTCTCCCAACTGTCTGAAATCTGCCGGGAAGATATTATTCTGGCAACCAATACTTCTGCTATTTCCATTACTGCACTGGCATCTGTAGTCAAGAATCCATCCCGCGTCTGTGGTATGCATTTCGTAAGCCCTGTGCCAAAGATGGATCTGATGGAAATTGTTCGCTGTATCGCAACTTCTGCGGAAACCATTGCACTGGCACGCGAAGTAGGTACTGCCATGGGCAAGAGATGTATCATCTCCAAGGACAGCCCTGCATTCATCCTGAACCGCATGCTGGACCCAATGGCTAATGAAGCAATGCTGCTGGTGGAACTGGGAATCGGAAGCATCGAAGACGTAGATGCTGCAATGCGTATCGGCCTGAACCACCCAATGGGACCGCTGGAAATCATGGATGCAGCCGGACTGGATATTTTCCTGGATGCCATGACTGCAATTCATCAGGAAACCAACGATCCAAAGTACAAACCATCCCTGTTGGTGCGCAACATGGTAAGAATCGGCTGGCTGGGTAAAAAGGCCGGCAAGGGTTTCTACGTATATCATGCAGATGGAACCAAGACACCGAACCCGGATATCAATAACATTATCTGATACCTGGAACAGATAATTAATTAATAAAATTAAGACTTTCATCGAATATAAGGAGGCAAATTATGGCTACATTTAAGGGAATTAAGCACATTGGTATTGCAACAGCAGAAGGCAAGAAAACAACAGACTTTTACGTTGAAAATTTAGGCGGCGTTTTTATATCTGAAGAACCATATCCTGAGCAGAACCAGATTTCATTTACAGTAAGAATGGGCGACTGCGACCTGGAAATCATGGAACCAGTGAGCGATCATGGTGCAGTAGCAGGTTTTCTGGCTAAGAAGGGGCCTGGCTTACAGCATATTTCCATAGAAGTAGAAGGCATCGCAGAAATCGAACAGGAACTGACTGCAAAGGGAATCCAGATTGTGGCAAAGAATTTTGACGGTCCGGTTCGCTATATGTTCCTCTCCCCTAAGTCCACCGGCGGTGTATTAGTGGAAATGTTCGAAAACGCTTAAAAGTACAATACTGTTAAAATTCGGAGGTTAAACCATGAGTAGAGATATTGTAATCGTAAGTGCCTGCAGAACCCCATTTGACAAGTTCGGCGGCATTACAAGATCCATCCCAAGCTATGAAATCGCATCTCAGATTATGATCGACTGTCTGGACAGAATCAACTTTAAGAAGGAAGATGTGCCTTTCATCTCATATGGTACTACGGTACATGCTGAAGTGGGCCCATATGTAAACGTTCCTGTGAGACAGGCACTGCTGATGGCGGGATTCCCGGTAACGACCAAGTCTGTTACCGTAGACAGAGCATGCTGTTCATCCATGACTGGTTTAATGATTGCCTGTCGTGAGATTCAGGTTGGTGAGGTTGATGTAGCACTCTGTGTTGGTGCAGAAAACCTGTCCAACATTCCATACAGCATTGATTCAAAGGTACGTTGGGGACTGAAATTAGGTTCCGCCAAGCTGTTTGACGTCGGAGCCGGTTTCGTATATCCGGGCAGAGATCCTGTTTCCTGCGATGCAGAGAATGTAGCAAGAGAATACGGCATTGGAAGACGTGATATGGATGAATGGTCTGCAAGATCTCATCAGACTTATAAAAAAGCTTTTGACGAAGGCAAGTTCAAGGACGAAGTAGTTCCTTACACTGTACATGATAAGAAAAAGGGCGATATTGTTCTGGAGGCTGACCTCTCCCCTCGTCCGGAAACAACAGTAGAAATTCTGTCCAAGCTGAAACCGGTTTACGGCACCGAAGGAATTACTGCAGGGAATGCGCCTGGTATGAATGCAGGTGCAGCTGCAATTCTCCTGATGACCGAAGACAAGGCGAAGGAATATGGCCTGGAGATCCTGGGTTACATCAGAGACTTTGACTGTGTATGTTCCGAACCGCAGAATATTACAACCGTTCCTGCGCTGGTTACTGAATCGCTGTTAAAGAGAAACGATATGGATATTGCCGACCTGAAAATCTGGGAAGTTAACGAAGCATTCGCTGCAATGCCGCTGGTTTCTTCAAAGGTTCTGGCAAAGGGTGATGAAGCATTGACTCAGCACCTGAGAGACATCTGCAACGTAAACGGTGGTGCCGTGGCAATCGGTCATCCAATGGGTGCAAGCGGCTTAAGAATCATTATGGCTGCAATGTATGAACTGCGCCGCCGCGGCGGCGGCAGAGGCGTCGCATGTATCTGCGGCGGTCTGGCACAGGGCGATGGTGTTCTGATTGAAGTAAAATAACGGAAGGAAAAGGTAACTGTTATGAAAGAAATTGTAATCGTAGGTGCAGCAAGAACACCGTTTGGTAAATTCGGCGGCGGTATGAAAGGTTTCAAAGCAGTGGAACTGGGCGGCTTCGCTATTAAGGAAGCTATGAAGAGAGCCGGTATTGAAGGAAACCAGGTTGATGAATGTATCATGGGTATGGTTATCCCTGCAGGTCAGGGACAGATCCCTGCCCGTCAGGCAGCCATCAGAGGTGGTATTCCTCACGAAGTACCTTGTCTCACAATTAATAAAGTATGCGGCTCCGCAATGAAAGCTGTAACTCTGGGCTGTCAGATGATTAAATGTGGCGATGCTGATATTATCGTAGCCGGCGGTATGGAAAGCATGAGTAATGCCCCTTATGTATCCAATTCAACCCGTTGGGGTGCCAGAATGAATAATGTTCAGCTGGTAGATGCCATGGTAAACGATGGTCTGTGGTGTCCGGAAAATGATGTACATATGGCAGTAATCGGCGGCGGTGTAGCTGCTGAGTACGGTATTACCAGAGAACAGCAGGACAAATGGGCCTGCAGAAGCCAGCTGAAGTGGGCAGAAGGTGAAGCAGAAGGAAAGTTCGAAGCAGAACGTTTCCCTGTGGAAGTCGTAAGCAAAAAAGGCACTGTTGTCATCGAAAAGGATGAAGCACCTCGTCCTGAAACCACAATAGAAGGTCTTCAGAAATTACCGCCTCTGTTTGTAAAAGATGGCACTGTAACTGCAGGGAATGCACCAGGAACCAATGACGGTGCGGCAGCTGTAGTAATCATGAGCCGTGAAAAGGCCGAAGAACTGGGCGCACCAATTCTGGCAACCATCCGCGGATATGGTCAGGCCAGTGCGCTGTCCAAGAATATTGCCACAGTTCCAGGTCTGGCAATCAAAAACCTGATGGAAAAGCACAATGTAGGTCTGGATCAGTTCGATATTATCGAAATCAATGAGGCATTTGCAGCAGTACCTCTGGTAAGCTGTCTGGGAATTCTGGGCATGTCTGAAGAAGATATGGATCAGAGAGTAAACGTAAACGGTAGTGCAGTTGCAGTTGGACATCCAATCGGTGCAACCGGTGCGAGAATCCTGATGACCATGATTTATGAACTGCAGAGAAGCGGTAAGCATCATGGTATAGCAGCAATCTGTTCCGGTATGGCACAGGGCGATGCAATCTGGATTGAAGTATAGAAAGGGAAAGTGTATGGACATAAAGAATATTTACATTATCGGTGCCGGTTTAATGGGCGGTGGTATTGCACAGGTTGGAATCTTAAATGGTTTCGAAGTAACCATGATCAGCAGATCCATGGAATCCTTGAATCGTTCTAAAGCGGTCATCGAAAAGAACTTAAAGAAAGATATCAAGAGAGGACTTCTGACAGAAGAAGCTGCTGAAGAGGCATTAAAGCACCTGTCCCTCACTCCAGATATGACAGCAGTAAAAGATGCGGACCTGGTTATCGAATCTGTTTACGAAAATATGGAATTAAAGAAGCAGATTTTCTCACAGCTGTCTGACCTCTGCCGTGAAGACATCATTCTGGCGACTAATACTTCTGCTATCTCTGTTACTTCTTTGGCATCAGTAGTAAAAAATCCGTCCCGTGTCTGCGGTATGCATTTTGTAAGTCCTGTGCCTAAGATGCCTTTAATGGAAATTGTAAAGAGTATTGTAACCTCTTCTGAAACTATCGCTATTGCACGTGAAATTGGTGAAGCTATGGGAAAACGCTGCATCATCTCAAAGGACAGTCCTGCATTCCTGCTTAACAGAATGCTCCTGCCGATGATTAATGAAGGTTCCAACCTTGTTGAAGTTGGTATTGGCAGTATTGAAGACGTAGATGCTGCAATGCGTATCGGCCTCAATCACCCTATGGGACCTCTTGAAATTGTAGACGCTGCAGGGATTGATGTAATCTATTCTGCAATCTGTGCAATCCATAATGAAACCAACGATCCGAAATATAAGCCATCCTTGCTCATGGGCAACATGGTAAGAATGGGCTGGATTGGTAAAAAGGCCGGCAAGGGATATTACATCTATAATGAAGATGGAACCAAGACTCCAAATCCTGACATCAATAACGTTTTTTAATTGTGAATAGCGTCCGCTAATAGAATTCAGATTTACTACATAATAACTTCTTCCTATAATTTCCTCTTTGGAAATATAACCTTGATAAACAGAGATTGTCACCATTGATCTCTGTTTATCAATTTCCATTATTAAAAAAATACAGGAATCGAATTCTCTCCTCCTCATTCCTGTAAAAACACGCCTTTGGTCTTCTTGGGCGTGTTTTCTGATTCTATAGACATAACAGTGAAATCAAAGTAGCGGAACCAGAACACATTGAATCATCCTTGCGACATCCTCTGCCGGAAAAGTCTCGTCAGGTCCATCCTTCGTTACAAGCAGATTCTTCGGCTCATAAATTCCGTTCAAGTGATAAAGCCGCATGGTTTCCTCATCCCGCGCCCGATATTTTGGATTTTGCAGCATACCCTTGTGCTCCAGATAATAGAGAAGCCCGCCAGCCAGCGGTATCGTAAAATCCGGATATCGGCGATGATACTTTCCGTTTTCATCCCGCAGCAGTAGTTCCTTTTCATAATATATGGTGAATCCGGCACTGTATAGCTGTTCTGCATACATGGCTTCTCCGCGTGTTCTCGTAATCAGGCCGAAAGTTGTTTGCTGTGTCAAGTATTCCCGATAGAAGGGGTTCTCAGACTGAGTAAATCGTAGTCCATTTTTCAGGTGCCCGTTCTCCCATGGTACGTTCTCCAACTGGTAGGTCTTCGGCAGCTGTCTGCTTACTGTTTCGTAATCCCAGGGCATCATTCCCCTCAGCATCTTTTCCTCCAGCAAAATATTCTGGCGCAGCCGTTTCACACTCTCCTGCAAAGTACGTTTATACTTCAGTTCGTACACCAGCCCAATATGTTTCCGATTAATATAGATGGGTTTAGCATTCCCCGGAATAATATGATAATACTGGGGCCTGCCGTGCACATGAACACATTTCAGATAACCCGGAGGACATTTTCCCAATCTGCTCTCCATATGTCGCAGCATTTCCTTGTCATTTTTTATTTTTCTTTTTGTAATCTCCATATAGTCCATAATACACCTCATTGTTTATGGGATATATTACCATATATTTCTTTATATGTAAATAGAATTTGTTTTGTTTCCACCAAATCAGCCTTCTTTTCTTAAAACAGTATGTAAATTTCAGCGAATGTCCACTAAAATCTGCCTAAAATTGCAGAAAATCCTTGATTTAACCTAAAAATTACATACTTTTTGGAAATAATTCAAAGAATTTGGTGGTAAACGACAGATTTCGACAAATTTCGCGAACAAAAAAGAGTAAATAACAACGAAAAGACAGCATACAAAAAACCCTCCGGCCGTTGCCGGAGGGTTTATGTACGTTTTTAATTTCGGCGCAGCCGCTGAATTACTTCAGTGGAGCCAGGCCCAGGATTTCTCTAGCTTCTGCTGGAGTAGCGATTTCTCTGCCCAGGATCTTAGCCAGCTTAACTGCCTTTTCAACCAGTTCGCCGTTGGACTTAGCCAGAACACCCTTTTCCAGGTACAGGTTGTCTTCGAAACCTACTCTTACGTGACCGCCCATAGCGATAGTAGCTGCTGCAATGTTCCAGCAGTTCTTACCTAAACCAGTTGCAGTCCAAGTGGAGCCAGCTGGAATGGAATCTACCATGAATGCCAGGTCTCTGATTGTAGCAGGCATGGATACGCCTAATACGAAGTCCCAGTGAATAGGTTCAGTTAAGAAACCCTTTCTGTGAG
>JAFYKS010000396.1 GCA_017537495.1 Bacillota bacterium
CAGCGGTGCAACCACATAGCACTGACGGCCTTCCGCCACCTGAGACGCCACAAAATCATAGACTTTTCCGCGGGAATCGTTATATCGAAGATGGGTTTTCACCGGCTTACGTCCAACCGGCATAGTATCGATAATCGAAATATCCAGATCACCAAAAAGAATTACCGCCAAAGTACGAGGAATCGGTGTCGCTGTCATAACAAGAACGTTTGGATTCTGTCCTTTTTCTGTCAGCAGAGCACGCTGATTCACCCCGAAACGATGCTGTTCGTCGGTGATAACAAGCCCCAGTTTATGGAATCTGACATCAGGCTGGATAATAGCATGAGTTCCAACGAGGACATGGATTTCTCCCTGCTCCAGTGCACTCAGCAGTTCCCTGCGTTCCTTCGCTTTCGTGCTGCTTGAAAGCATTTCCACACGAAGCCCCAGAGGCGCCAGATCCCGTCTCAGGGAAGCAAGATGCTGCTTGGCAAGCAGTTCTGTCGGAGCCATCATAACACCCTGAAAACCGGCTTTTGCGGCTTTAAACAGGGCCATTTCTGCCACGGCAGTCTTACCGGAACCTACATCACCCTGAACCAGACGGTTCATCGGCTTATGAGCATCCAGGTCTGATTCAATGTCCTTCCAGACCTTTTGCTGGCCTTCTGTAAGCCGAAACGGCAGTCGGTCCAGAAATGGCTGTACGGAAACCGTTTTCGGAATGATAATACCTTCCGACTGGCTGCTGCGTCCTTTTTTAATATAGAAAAGACCCGTCTGCAGAACCAGAAGTTCCTCAAATACCAGACGGTACCGGCTTTCCTTGACCCTTCTGGCATCCTGCGGAAAATGGATGTTTTCTACAGCATAAGAAGGACTGCAGAGATGGCGTGTCATCACAACATGATTTGGAAGCCATTCCTCAATATCCTCTGCACATGGAAGTGCTGCCGCCTGCCAGCTACGCATCTGATGCTGACTGATGCCCTCCGTCAGCGGATAAACCGGCAAAATCCCCCGCACATCGTCCTTTTCCCCGGTCCGGTGGAATTCCGGATGTGCCATCTGCCGTTTCCCTTTATTTAAAGTAATTTTTCCGAAAAGAGTATACTCCTCGCCCACCTGAAACTGGCCCGCAATGTAGCGGGCATTGAAAAATACCAGCTCCACAGCACCTGTATTATCTTCCACCACTACCCTCATGGGAGCTTTTTTCAGATAAGGATTCCCCGGGAGTTTTTTTGATACCACCCGGCCGCAGATCAGAACATCCCTGTCAAAAGGTGCTTCCATAATGGTCCATACCCTGGTGCGGTCTTCATATTTTCTGGGGAAGAAATACAGAAGATCTTCAATAGTATGAATTTTCAGTCTGGAAAGAAGTTCCGTCTTTTTCGGTCCGATGCCTTTTACACCGGAAACCGGACTTTTCAGTTCCATGTACGTTCCACCTCAATATCACGGGGAGCAACCTGTTTTGATTTCACACCAACTACTTTCAGCAGAATCTTACCCGGTTGCTGCGGAAAATATGTTTTCAGTTCTGTTTCCATATGATTCAGAATCAGATCCGTATTCTTCTGAATGCTGGCACCGAAGGACATGATGATATACAGTTCCACATAAAGCATACCGTCCTCTTCTCTTACAATCATATGGTCGGAAATTTCTCCGGGAGTCGGACGGCTTCCGCCGATACCGGTCAGCTGTTTTCCTTTTTCTGACGCGGAAAATGCCTTTCCCTCTGTCAGACCAATTGCATCGAATGCCATCTTCCCGAAAATATGCTTATTTATCTTAATTGTTCCTTTTTCGTTTACACGTTCCATAAGGCCACCGTCCTTTCAGGATTATTTTAACATATTCAGGCACACATTACTAATCTTTTTCATAGAATATCAGGGGGTGAAACTATGGGTCATAACTGCCGTAAACGTAAATGCTTTGATTTCAACAAAGAAACGAAGGATATCGGTTTCGTGCTGCTTGTCTTCGGTTCTGTCACAGTGTGTGCTTTTTTCCTCCCTCCGAAAGCATGGATTATCCTTCTGGGCATTCTGCTGATCATCTGCGGATTCACC
>JAFYKS010000397.1 GCA_017537495.1 Bacillota bacterium
GCACACGTTCAGCAGTGCAGTCTGGGTGAAGGATGCCAGCGTCTTATGGATGCTGTTGATAACCAGATCCGCACCGGAAACCTCTGCCGCAGCCGGGAACCCCT
Organism: Bacillota bacterium; assembly: GCA_017537495.1. Lineage (GTDB taxonomy): Bacteria > Bacillota > Clostridia > Peptostreptococcales > Anaerovoracaceae > RGIG7179. Next base: position 105 of record JAFYKS010000397.1, read on the forward strand.
GCTGCCCGTGCTTTGCAAAGAATGCAAGATGCGCGCCGTGGGCCTGGTCTATAATCAGGATTTTGCCGCGGGCATGAACCTCTTCTGCAATTGCAGAAACGTCACTGCAGATTCCATAGTAGTTAGGCGATGGAAGAATCACAGCTGCTGCATCAGGATTTTCGTCCAGACAGCGAGCCACTTCTTCCGGGGATACAGCACCCAGGATGCCGTACTCTTCGATGGTCTCAGGATATGCATAGACTGGTACAACATCGCCTAATGACAATGCATTAAAAATCGATTTATGGCAGTTTCTGGCCATGACCAGTTTGCCGCCCTTCGGTACAGATGCCAGAATTGCCGCAATGAGACCGCCGGAGCTGCCGTTAATCAGCAGGTAAGATTCCTTACTGCCGTAAAGCTGGCGGTACCGTTCCATAGTTTTTTTCAGAACCCCTTCTGTCTGGTACAGATTGTCTGCGCCCGGAATTTCCGTAATATCACAGTCCATTATGTTATCAAGGAACTCGCCGTAGCCGTGTTCCCGGTAGATTGCACTTCCCTTGTGGCCCGGCATGTGGAAAGAAACCGGTTGTTTGTCTTTATGTTTTAACAGGAATTGTGTCAGTGTCTGCATGTGCTGCTCCTCCTCGTGTATTTCTGTTTTCAGTTTAACCGCAATGACATGAAAATGCAAGAAAAAAGGCCACCCCGAAAAGCCGGGATGGCCATAAAGTTCGATATGTATATTTTGCGGAGAAACTATTCGTTATATCCTTCAGCAGTTGCCTTGTCGAAAATTTCCTGAATTTCCTTGCCTGGTTCCTTATCCAGCAGGGTGAAGACCACTGCGGCAATCAGGCTGCATGCGAAGCCGGGGATGATTTCGTAGATGCCGGTATGGGACATGAATGCCAGCCACAGCACATCTACCAGCGCACCGGTTACAACGCCGGCAACAGCACCCTTATAGGTGAAACGTCTCCAGAACAGGGACAGGATGATGGTAGGTCCGAATGCGGAACCGAAGCCGGCCCATGCGTTTTCTACCAGGTTCATGATAGCCTGTGCACCTTCTGCCTTAGAGGATGCGATGAAGTAGCCGATGAGGGATACAATCAGCACCACGATACGGCCAACCCACAGAATTTCCTTTTCGGAAGCGTCCTTACGCAGGATTGGCTTATAGATATCGGAAGTGAAGGAGCTGGAAGCAACCAGCAGCTGAGAGTCCGCGGTGGACATGGAAGCTGCAATGATGGCTGCCATCAGAATACCTGCGATAAATGCAGGGAACAGCTTTCTTGCAAATACGATGAAGACTGTCTTCTGTGCACCGATGGTCAGCAGTTCTTCTGCCAGCAGCATTCTGCCGAAGTATGCAATCAGGCAGGTTGCACCCAGGGACAGGACAACCCAGATAATCGCAACAGTTGCACTCTTCTTCACCATGGAAGGCTTTTCGATGGACATGAATCTTACCAGGATGTGAGGCATACCGAAGTAACCAAGACCCCAGCCCAGGCCGCTTACGATATCCTTCCAGCTGGAAGTAAATAATCCGGTACCGAATACACATTCAGTCACCTGTCCGCTTGCACCGTCAGTGTAGCTGTATACGTTTTCCAGTGCGGTGGTGTCCAGATTCTGAGTCAGAACCACGATAATAGGTACAGCCAGAACTGCTACCAGCATGAGAATGCCCTGGAAAAAGTCAGTCCAGCATACTGCCTTAAATCC
>JAFYKS010000398.1 GCA_017537495.1 Bacillota bacterium
ATCCGCGGCAGAATCCGCCCTTCAGTTCTTCCCTGTCCTTTTCAATGACAGCCTTCACTTCTTCGTCTTCCATGGTCGGTACATTTACAGCGCATCCCAGGAATTCGTCCAGTTCTTCTTCCTTCTGTACGCCCCAGATTGGAAGCACACCTGGGAACTGGTTCAGATAAGCATAGGCTGCACGGCCATTCTGAATCAGACCGCCGGACATCCCCTTCATGGCGATAAAGCCCATATCCGCTTCTTCACAAAGCTGGAGAATCCGCAGTTCCTTCTCGGTAGACAGATAATTCAGCGGGAACTGGAGGGTTTCATACAGTCCGGATGCAATCGCTTCTTCAGCCACAGCAAGGCGATGGTTTGTAATGCCGATATGGCGGATTTTGCCGGCCGCCTTTGCTTCCACCAGGGCGTCATACAGTCCGTCTTCACCGCCCGGCTTCGGACAGAACGGAGTATTATGGAGCTGATACAGGTCTACATAGTCGGTGCCCAGCTGGCTCAGGGAGTAGTCCAGTTCTTCCTTCTGCTTCTCACCGGTCAGAGCCATGGACTTGGTTGCGATGAAGATGTTTTCTCTCACATCGCCCAAAGCCAGGCCAATCTTATGTTCACTGTCAGTATAAAATCTTGCGGTGTCGTAGAAATTCACACCGTTGTCGTAGGCTTTACGAAGCAGCTTCACAGCTGCTTCATCACTGATTCTCTGAATCGGCAGTGCGCCGAAGCCGTTCTTATCGGCCAGAATTTCTGTTTTTCCAAGTCTGACTTTTGTATTCATTAATAAAGTAACTCCTTTTCCTTTCCTGCACGGAATGCTTCAATCATGGTACCGGTCAGACTGATTCTGCCGGATGCTTCCGGAATATCCTCCCTGTACAGCCACTCACCCACAGACAGTTCCTCTTCATCCAGATGGATTTCATCGGATCCATCCAGGTCGCACCAGAATCCCATGAGCAGGGTATCGCTGAAGGACCATGGCTGGCTTCCGCAGTAGCGGATGTTTTTCACACGGACGCCCACTTCTTCCATAACTTCGCGGCGTACGGTGTCTTCGATTGGCTCGCCAATCTCTGCAAAGCCTGCAATCAGAGCGTAACGTGTATAGCTACGGCCGCTGTATTTAGTCAGCAGCAGACGTTCCCCATCGGTTACCCCTACGATGACTGCAGGGGAAATCTTCGGATAGATGGTATTGCCGCAGACAGGGCAGCGAAGCATACGTTCTTTTTCGGAGTGCTCCCGTTCACTGCCGCAGCGTCCGCAGTACTTATTATTAGAGTACCAGTTCTTCAGCTGCAGTCCTGTAATTCCCGCAAAACACTGCCACAGCGGCTCGGATTCACGGAATACGTTGCTCTCCATGGAAAAACGCTGTGCAGAAGCTTCAGGCAGTTCCGGTTCTTCCTTCAGCAGGTAATATGCAGTTTCATCGATGGTGAAGAGGTAGGTACACTCTTCTGCTGCAGCTGCAGCACCCGGCCCCAGATCACGGAACCGCGGGAATGTGAGATTTTGCGGAGAATCCGGAGTTTCTCCCGGCTCCCAGCCCGCCAGTACACTGTCTCCCTCATAGTAGAGTGCGAAGCTTTCCGGCTGCGGCGGTACCGGCTTGTATTCATTATGATAAATGTGTGGATAAATGTCCTGAATCACTTTTATATCCTCTATCTTCTTCCGTCCCAGCAGTAGGTACAGAGTTTTTCTTTCGGCAGACCGGTGGCATCAATCATGTCATCCAGATGGCAGAAACGGAGAGTGGTGAAGCCCATTTCCTTACGGATTTCTTCTACCATGTTTTCGTACTTTTCAGTGTTTGGATCTGCATATTCAGCCAGAATTTCCTTTGTTTCCTGACCATCTTCCAGTCTGTGGATAACACGTCTGGAAATCAGGTCCATTTCGGACTTGGATCTGGAGAAGTTGATGTAACGGCAGCCGTACATGATTGGCGGACATGCCGGACGGATGTGCAGTTCCTTGGCTCCGATTTCAAAGAGGAATTCTGCAGTTTCACGCAGCTGGGTGCCTCTTACGATGGAGTCATCGATAAGAACAATGCTCTTGCCGCGGATCAGTTCGTCTACGGTCAGCAGCTTCATCTTGGCAATCAGGTCACGCTTGGACTGGATGGACGGTGTGAAGGAACGCATCCAGGTTGGAGTATACTTGATGAACGGACGTGCAAACGGTACATGAGACGCGTTGGCATAACCAACAGCTGCCGCAATACCGGATTCCGGTACACCAGCTACGATATCTGCTTTCACATCGCCTCTTTCTGCGTCACGCTTGGCCATGTTTTCGCCGGTACGGTTACGCATTCTTTCTACGGAGATACCTTCGTAGGAAGTAGCAGGGAATCCGTAATATACCCACAGGAAGGTACAGATTTTCATGTCTTCGCCAGGTTCCAGCAGGGTTACGCAGCTTCTGTCTGTGATTACCACGATTTCGCCAGGCCCCAGTTCCTTATAGTCTTCATACTGCAGGTTTCTGTATGCAAAGCTTTCGAAGCTGACACAGTAACCATCTTCTTTCTTACCTACTGTAATCGGTGTTCTGCCATAAATATCTCTGGCGGCATATACGCCTGCCTGATTCATCAGCAGGATGGACATGGAACCGTCGATCATTTCCTGGGCATAGTGAATCCCTTCGATCAGGTTGCCCTTCTGGTTAATCAGAGCTGCTACCAGTTCGGTGGCATTGATTTCGCCGCCGCTCATTTCCTGGAAATGACCATGACCGTTATCAAACAGCCCCTGCACCAGCTGATCCGCATTATTGATCTTACCAACGGTAGCCAGAGCATAAGTACCGTGGTGGGAGCGGATAATCAGAGGCTGCGGTTCATAGTCGGAAATACATCCGATACCGAACTTCCCCTTCATGCTCATCATATCCTTACCGAATTTAGTACGGAAGGAAGCATTCTCAATGTTATGAATTGCACGGTCAAACCCCTTTTCTGTGTCAAATACCGCCATACCGCCGCGGCGAGGTCCCAGGTGGGTCTGATAGTCTACACCAAAATATAAGTCAAACACGCAATCGTCCTGCGATGCTACGCCGAAAAATCCGCCCATTTACGTTCACGCTCCTTGTTTTTTCTTTCTCGAATATGCGTGCAGAAAACTGCACCACTACTCTTCAGTGTAACACATTTTCTGACAATTTACTATAAATATTTTATTTCCACTGATACCCACCGGCACCGTCTGTTTCCAGTGTGCTGCTGAAGAAAGACTTCGCCATTTCAATCAGATAAGTAATGTCTTTTACACCCGCGGTTTCGTAAGCAGAGTGCATAGCCAGCTGCGGCAGACCAATATCTACGGAGTTTACGGACACCTGGGATGTGGAAATGTTCCCCAGCGTGGAGCCGCCGGCAATATCTGACCGGTTGGTGTAAATCTGCACCGGCACCTCCGCCTTTTCGCAGAGCATTTTCAGTACAGCTGCAGATACCGCATCTGAGGAATATTTCTGATTGCCGCTGAACTTGATAACGATGCCGCTGTTCATCTTCGGACGGTTCGCAGAATCCGCCATATCTCCCCGGTTCGGATGGACCGCATGGGCGTTGTCTGCCGAAATCAAGAAGCTGTCTGCCACAGCCCGCAGGTAGTCTTCCTCACTTCCTCCCAGGCAG
>JAFYKS010000399.1 GCA_017537495.1 Bacillota bacterium
AGGCCGCATCCGGACTGAAGTCCGTCTGCAGCTTCGTGGCTTTTTTATTATGTAGGAAATATCGTTCCGATTATATGGCATGGTTTCTGCATGTTAAAGAAGCAGAATGGCTGGAAAGTGGGGAGTACGTGATGACACTAAAAGAGTTTTTCGTTGCGAATCCAAAGATTGCCCTGGCCTTCAGCGGAGGGGTGGATTCTGCATACCTGTTATATGCGGCTTTGGAACAAGGGGCTGAGGTAAAGGCGTATTTTATAAAAAGCCAGTTTCAGCCGGAGTTTGAGCTGGAAGATGCCCGGAGACTGGTATCAGAACTGGCAGAGCGGTTTAACCGTGATGAAGAAAGTATGATGTGTGTGATTTCTCTGGATGTTCTGGCCTGTGATACGGTGGCGGCAAATCCTGCGGATCGGTGCTACTACTGCAAGCAGCGGATTTTTGGGGCGCTCCTGGAGGCTGCCGCCGCAGATGGATTTACTGTCATCATGGATGGAACCAATGCTTCTGATGAAGAGGGAGATCGTCCGGGAATGCGTGCACTGCAGGAGCTGCAGGTGAAATCACCGCTGCGGCTTTCTGGTCTGACGAAAGATGATGTGCGCCAGCAGTCGAGAAAAGCAGGACTCTTTACCTGGGACAAACCGTCCTATGCCTGCCTGGCTACCCGGATTCCAACAGGACAAACTATTACTGCAGAGGTCTTGAAGCAGGTGGAAGCGGCAGAAACATCCCTGGAAACATTGGGGTTCCGGGACTTTCGGATACGCCTGTTTCACGGAGCTGCGAGAATTCAGCTGAAACCGGACCAGATGGAACTGGCCATTGTGAAACAAAGGGAAATCCTGGAGCAGATGAAACCGCTGTTTGCAGAGATTTTGCTGGATATGGAGGGAAGATAGATGGAAAAGTTTGAAATAAAGGAGATGCTGGAGGCAGTGGCTGCCGGAATCACTTCGGTAGAAGAAGCCATGCTGCAGCTGAAGAAGGCACCTTTTGAGGAAATTGGCATTGCATCGCTGGATCACCATCGGGGATTGCGCCAGGGCGCATCGGAAATCGTATATGGTGCATCGAAAACGCCGGAACAGATTGAACTGATCTGCAGGACACTTTGGAATGCGGGTCAGAAGTCCATTATGATTACCCGTATGAAGCAGGAGGCGGTGGAAGTCATGTAGCAGACTGACCTGCCATTCACTTATTATAAGGAGGCTCGCATGGGCCTGGTAGGACAAATGCAGACCCCGCGTCAGCCAGGCTACATTTTGGTTGCAACCGGCGGAACCAGCGATATTCCTGTGGCAGAAGAAGCGGCCCTGACTGCAGAAATTCTGGGTAATAATGTAAAGCGAATTTATGATGTCGGCGTAGCCGGGATTCACCGCCTGCTGTCTCATACCGATGAAATTATGAATGCCAGAGTCATCATTGCTATTGCAGGTATGGAAGGGGCGCTTGCCAGTGTCATCGGGGGTCTGGCGGATTGTCCGGTTATTGCTGTTCCAACCAGTGTGGGTTATGGCACAGCGCTGGGCGGTGTAACTGCGCTTCTTTCCATGCTGAATTCCTGTGCAAGCGGAGTCAGCGTGGTAAACATCGACAATGGCTTCGGTGCAGGTTATCAGGCTCACCTGATTAACAATATGGAGGGTTAGTTATAATGAAAACATTATATATTCAGTGCAGCATGGGAGCTGCAGGAGATATGCTGATGGGTGCTCTTTACGATTTGCTGGATGAGAATCAGAAGAAGGAATTCCTCCGCAAAATCAATTCCCTCGGCCTTCCCGGAGTGTCCGTAGAGGCAGAGGCTTCTGTGCGTGGCGGTATTACAGGAACACATATGCGCGTAACAGTCGATGGGGAGGAAGAAGTGGAAGGTCACGGTCATCATCACCATCATCATCATTCCCATGAACACAACAGTCTGGGCGACATCCGCAGCATCATCCGCAGTCTGAATCTGTCCTATCAGGTAAAAGACAACGCATTGGCAATATACAATCTGATTGCGAGAGCCGAATCCAGGGTACACGGACATCCGATGGAACACATTCACTTCCATGAAGTGGGAAGCCTGGACGCGGTAACGGATGTAGTTGGCAATTGTATGCTGATGGAAATTCTGGGGGTGGAACGGGTTGCTGTTTCTGAAATTCATGTGGGAAGCGGCACCGTAAAGTGTGCTCACGGCATTCTTCCAGTACCTGCGCCGGCTACGGCTCTGATTCTGGAAGGTCTTCCGATTTACAGCGGTGACATTCAAACAGAGCTGTGCACACCGACTGGTGCGGCCCTGCTGAAACACTTCGGACAGAGTTTCGGGCCAATGCCTGCCATGACCATAGTGAAGACCGGTTATGGTATGGGGAATAAAGACTTTCCCCAGGCTGCAAACTGTGTGAGAGCCGTTCTCGGTGAAGACAGGGAGACAGCGGATCCGGTGCAGAACCATGGAAGGGATACGTTTGGCAGTGGTCTGACAGACCAGGTCTATGAACTGTGCTGTAACATCGATGACATGACCGGCGAAGAAATCGGGTTTGCCATGGAACAGATTCTGGCAGCAGGGGCACTGGACGTGTGGACAGAGGCCATCACCATGAAAAAGTCCCGGCCTGCCGTGAAACTCTGCGTGCTGGTTCGGGGAAAAGACCGCCAGTGGATGGCAGAAACAATCTTGAAATATACAACAACCATCGGTGTGCGGGAACAGCAATGGCAGCGATATATCATGCGGCGATGTGAACAGAAGCAGGAAACACCGATAGGAGATATTAACGTAAAATTTGTCAGCGGATGGGGAACAACCCGTGCCAAATATGAATACGAAGACCTGGCCCGCATTGCCCGGGAAAAGGGCATGAGTCTGGCAGAAGTGAAGACGGTTCTGGGGCAGGCCAGACTGCGCGGACAGGATTAGGAAAGGAAATCAATGAGTAAGTGTCGGAAAGACAACTTCATATATATAGCTAAGAAACTGATCCAGATGCTTGCAGTACTGGTGCTGCTGTCGATTATCGTCTTCACACTGGCGCAGATGTGCCCGGGAGATCCACTTCGTTCCTGGTACGGTGATGGTGTGGACCGGATGAGCGAGACGGAGAAAGAGGCAGCCCGAACCAATCTTGGACTGGATGATTCCATACTGACACAGTATATGCGGTGGGCAGAAAACGCCCTTCACGGTGACTTGGGGATTTCATTTAAATATAAGCAGCCGGTATCGGCGGTCATCAGCCGGATGTGGGGAAACACCCTGCTTCTGGGAGGTATTTCTTATGTGATGACCTTCGGACTGGCGGCTGTGCTTGGGGCTTTCTGTGTTCTGCGGGAAGGGTCCCGGACGGACCGGCTGATCTGCCGAATTGGTGTCATCAGTGGTAATATTCCGACCTTTTTCATGGCGCTGATGCTGATTCTGGTGTTCGCTGTGAATCTGCGGATTCTGCCGTCAGGAGGAGCATATTCCTACGGAAATGCAGGAAGTCTGACAGACCGGCTGATTCACCTGATTCTGCCGGTGACCGTACTGGTGGCAGAACACCTGTGGTATTATGCATACATGATTCGGAATAAACTCCTGGAGGAAACACGGAAGGACTACGTGCTGCTGGATAAGGCAAAGGGTATGAGCCGCCGTCGGATTTTATGGGGAAGCTGTATGAAAAATATTTTGCCGGGGATGCTGGTTATCGCCGCAATTTCGGTGCCTCATATTCTGGGCGGAACATATATAGTGGAATCCGTTTTCAGCTACCCGGGACTGGGGATGCTGAGTTTCGAGGCAGCTATGTATCAGGATTACAACATGCTTATGGCACTGTGCATGGTGACTGGTGCGGTGGTGATGTTTTTCAATATGCTGGCACAGATTCTGGGAGAAATTCTGGATCCCCGCATGGAATATGATGTGGAGGTGGAAGCATGAAAACAAGGCGGCCGGTCATCTCCATGACACTGCTTGCTGTCATTACAGCAGTCTGTCTGCTGGCTCCGGTTCTGGCACCGTTTCCAACGGACTTTATGGATTCCTCGGTGGTAAATCAGCCACCCGGCAGAACCCATCTTCTCGGTACGGATCATATGGGCCGGGATCTTCTGAGTCTGATACTGTTTGGGGGAAGAGTATCCCTTTTTCTGGGCATTCTGTCCGGGGCTTTATCTACCGGCATCGCCGTCATTTACGGTACGGTCAGCGGGCTGGTGCCGGAGAAAATAAGCGATTTGATGATGCGGGTCTGTGAATTGCTGATGAGTATCCCGTCCATTCTGCTGGTACTGTTTCTTCAGGCAATTTGGGGACAGGCCACGGCTGCTTCCATCGCAGTGGTTATTGCCTTGACCAGCTGGATGAACATGGCAAAAATCGTCCGCAGCGAGGTGCGCCAGATCAGAAATAGTGATTACGTGCTGGCAGTCAGGATTATGAAAGCGCCTTTCTGGTATATTTTGATCCGCCACCTGGTACCAAACTTTATTTCATCGATGATGTATATGGTGGTTGCCAATATCGGTCATGCAATTCTGACAGAGTCCACCCTCAGTTTCCTGGGGTTAGGGCTTCCGCTGACGGTGGTCAGCTGGGGAAGCCTTCTGTCCATGTCGCAAAACGTGCTGCTTTCCGGATACTGGTGGATGATTCTTCTGCCCGGACTGGTTCTGGTGACAACCCTGGTGTGTATTACTGACATCGGTGAGTGGATTCGCCGGGAAAATACAAGGCTGCACAGCAACTTATAGGAGAAAAGAAAAATGAAACGATTATCAGCACTTTTACTTATCATAATGATGTCCATGACTGGCTGCAGTGGCCCAGCGGTGTCCAGTGGTATGGCAATGGACAATGAAACTCTGGTCTACGGCAGCGGTGATTATACTGCCATCAATCCGGCTCTCTTTGAACATGGGGAAATTAATGCCCTGATTTTCGCAGGCCTTACTGCTCATGATGCAGAAAATAACGTGGTTGCAGGGCTGGCAGAGGAATGGTCTTTCGATGAAACGTCTCTCACCTGGACTTTCAAACTGCGGGAAGGCTTGACCTTTCACGATGGACATCCTCTGACTTCTTCCGATGTCAAGTTCACCCTGGAGGCTATACTGAATCCGGACAATATGTCTGAAATTGTGTCCAACTACAAGGATATCGAGGAAATCACCTGTCCGGACAATCTGACTGTAACCATTAAGCTGAGCCGGAACAATGTGGCATTTCCGGATTATATGACCATCGGAATTTTACCGGAACATCTGCTGGCAGGGGAAAAACTGACAACCTGTGATTTCAACCGGAATCCGGTAGGCGCAGGTCCGTACAAGATGACCGCATGGGATATGGGGCAGTCCATCACCATGGAGAAATTTGATGGATATTATGACGGTGAACCGAACATCGACCGCATTATCTTTAAAATTGTGCCTGATACGGACGCCCGGGCTATGCAGCTTGAATCCGGTGAAGTGGATATGGCGCAGATTACTGCCAAGACTGCAGGCACGTTCCGTGAAAATGCGAACTACTCCGTATACCAGATGCGTACTGCCGATTACCGTGCAATAGCCTATAACTTCTGGAATCCGTATTTCCAGGCGCATCCGGAATTGTCCACTATCTTAAGCTATGCCTTTGACCGTGAGGCCATCGTGGAAAGTGTACTGCTTGGGGAAGGTGCTGCAGCCTACTCACCGCTTCAGATGGGACCATATAATCATGATACTATAAACAAGTTCGAATACAATCCGGAAAAGGTGAAATCTCTGCTGGAAGAAGCTGGCTGGTCCATGGGGTCTGACGGATATTACGAAAAGGACGGCGATCAGCTGGCCTTCACCATCGCAGCTATGAGTGATGACCAGGTTCGTGTGGATATGGCCACCATGTGTGCGAACCAGCTGCAGGCCATCGGTGCTAACGTAACTGCAGAAACCCGTCCGTCTCTGGACTGGGGAGGCCAGTTTGCCTGCATCATTGGCTGGGGAAGTCCGTTTGATCCGGATGATCATACTTACAAAGTATTCACTACCGATGCCGGTGACAACTACACCGGTTACAGCAATCCTGAGATTGACCGGATTTTGACAGCAGCCCGCAGTACTTCTGATGAGGCGGAACGGCAGGAACTTTATCACAAGTTCCAGGAAGCGATGACAGTGAACATGCCGTATTCTTTCCTCGCCTATGTGGATGCAGACTACGTCATGAAGTCACAGATTAGGGGGATAACTCCAGAGACTGTTCTGGGCCATCATGGCGTGGGCGTGTTCTGGAATATCGCAGAGTGGAGTATTGAAGAATAGGGAGAATCGATGAAACCAATTCTGGAAATCGACAACTTTAAACTGGCTTTTCACGGACCCGCTGGCAGAGTAGCTGCTGTCCGGGGCGTCAGCCTGTCGGTGTACCCGGGGGAAGCAGTTGCCCTGGTGGGAGAATCCGGCTGCGGCAAAACCTCTCTGGTGCGGGCTGTCCTGGGACTTCACAGTGCCCATGCCATCACGGAATCCGGGTCTGTCACTCTGGATGGATGTGTGATTACGGATATGACAGAGCGTGCACTGGAATCGGTGCGAGGACGGGATGTTTCTATGGTCTTTCAGGATCCCATGTCTTCTCTGAATCCGGTGGTCTCTGTGGGCGGGCAGATTGCACAGGCAGTCCGTGCTCATGAGAAGGTGAGCCGGAGAGAAGCGTGGAGTCGTGCGGTGGAACTTCTGGGACAGGTGGGTATTCCGGATCCGGAACTCCGGGCAAAACAGTATCCTCATCATTTCAGCGGAGGTATGCGGCAGCGTGTGGC
>JAFYKS010000400.1 GCA_017537495.1 Bacillota bacterium
ATATCTGCAGAATTAAAACCAACACTTTCTTTCAGTCCCAGCTGACGGGCAATCTCTTTTGCCATCGCCTCATTTAATTCCATTCCATCACCCCTTTCCTCTTCAGCTTATGCACCAGTCTCTCTGAAATTTCATATAATATTCCATAAGCCGGCCGATTTAACAGGCAGGCGGAAAAGGCGGTACTGTCATGACAGAAATACCAAACCAGCGCAGCATATTGGGCATCGTGCTTCTGCTCCTGCTTCTGGGCGGACAGAACAAAGGACCGGGTTCTGCAGGCCTGGGCAGCCTGGCAGGACTGGGAAACCTGTCTGCACTGGGCAAAAACCTGCAGCTTGACCGTTTTGCCAGGGATATGCACCGGGTGGTGGCCATGATGGATCAGGTGGAAGGTCTCACGCAGATGGCCGGTCTGAGTCAATTGGCATCCGGACCTTCATCATCACATATTGACGGAGCGGCAAACTCGGTATCAAATGCTTTGTCGGATACCCTTACATCTTTCAGCGGCCAGGATCTGAATCAGCTGATGGAAATGGCCGGTCCTCTCATGGAAATGCTGGGAAGTCGGAACATAAAATAACCCCGTCCGCCGGATTACCGGCAGCGGGGTCAGTTTACGTATGGTCAGAAATTACAGGAACTTCTTCAGATACTTCAGGGTTCTTACCATCTGGCAGGTGTAGCTGTATTCATTGTCATACCATGCTACAACACGAACTTCGTAAATGTTGGTACCACATTTCTGTGCCAGAGTCTGGGTTGCGTCGAACAGGGAACCGTATTCCATGCCGATGATATCGCTGGATACCAGTTCTTCTTCGGTGTAACCGAAGGATTCATTTGCAGCAGCTTTCATTGCAGCATTGATGCCTTCTACGGATACAGTATCGGTTTCATCCTTCAGAGTTGCGTCCAGAATAGTGATGGAGCCGGAAGGTACAGGAACACGCTGGGCGGAGCCGATCAGCTTGCCGTCCAGTTCAGGAATTACCAGGCCGATAGCCTTAGCCGCACCGGTGCTGTTCGGTACGATATTGATAGCACCTGCTCTTGCTCTTCTCAGGTCACCCTTCTTATGCGGACCGTCCAGAATCATCTGGTCGCCGGTGTAAGCATGAATTGTTGTCATGAAACCGGTACGCAGTTCACGGTAGTCATTCAGTGCCTTTGCCATTGGAGCCAGGCAGTTTGTAGTACAGGATGCTGCGGAAATTACATTGTCTTCTTCTGTCAGAGTTTCATGGTTTACACCATAAACGATGGTCTTCAGGTCGTTTCCTGCCGGTGCAGAAATCAGAACCTTCTTCGCACCTGCGCGCAGGTGTGCTTCAGACTTCGCCTTGGAAGTAAAGAAACCGGTACATTCCAGTACGATATCGATACCCAGTTCTGCCCATGGCAGCTTTTCAGGGTCTGGTTCTTTATATACAGTAATCTTCTTTCCATCTACAGTAATGGAACTTTCATCATATGTTACAGTATGGCCCTTGTAGCTTCCCTGTACACTGTCGTACTTCAGCAGGTGTGCCAGCATCTTAGGCTCAGTCAGGTCATTGATTGCTGCCACTTCCATAGTGTCATCTGCAAAAATCTGTCTGAACGCCAGACGGCCAATTCTCCCAAATCCATTAATCGCAATTTTTGTCATTTTGATTTCCTCCTCTTTCGTCGTTATCAACAGTATACCATGGACGGGCCGAAAGTCCAGTCTTTTTCTTTTTACACTCCGCAAAACATTTGCATTCCGGCTGTACAGATTCGCCCGGATGTGAATATTTTGCAGGATGAATTTGAGTTTCTCCGTTGACCCTCTGCGGCTGACTGATGTATAATATAAGTTAGGTTAATATGCTCGAAGAAAAGCTGATTTATAAATGGAGGTAAACCAATATGGCTTTAGTAACAACAAAAGACATGTTTGCCAAGGCATTAAAGAATGATTATGCCATCGGCGCGTTCAATGTAAACAACATGGAAATCATCCAGGGTATCGTGGATGCTGCGAAGATCGAACAGGCTCCTCTGATTCTGCAGGTTTCCGCCGGCGCAAGAAAGTATGCAAAGCCTGCATACCTGACCAAGCTGGTTGAAGCTGCAATCGAAGATACCGGTCTGGATATCGCACTGCACCTGGACCACGGTGAAGATTTCGAAATCTGTAAGAAGTGTGTGGATGACGGTTTTACTTCCGTTATGATTGACGGTTCCAAGCACTCCTTCGAAGAAAACATCAGAATCACTAAGGAAGTTGTAGAATACGCACATGCTCACGGCGTAGTTGTAGAAGCAGAACTGGGTAAGCTGGCTGGCGTGGAAGATGACGTTAAGGTTGACGCTCGTTCCGCTACTTTCACTGACCCTGATGAAGCTGCAGAATTCGTAGAAAGAACCGGCGTTGACTCCCTGGCAATCGCTATCGGTACCAGCCACGGTGCTTACAAGTTCAAGGGCGAACCTTACCTGGACTACGAAAGACTGAAGAAGATTCACACTCTGATTCCTGATACTCCTCTGGTACTCCACGGTGCTTCCACTGTTCTGCAGGACTTTGTCGCTAAGTGCAACCAGTACGGCGGCCAGGTTGCCGGTGCACAGGGCGTTCCTGAAGAAATGATCCGCGAAGCAGTGAAGTACGGTATCTGTAAGGTAAACATCGACACCGACCTGCGTCTGGCAATGACTGCAGAAGTAAGAAAGTTTATCATGGAAAACCCTGCAGAATTCGACCCTCGTAAGTTCCTGGGCCCTGCAAGATCTGCAATTCAGGATATGGTACAGCACAAGATCAGAAACGTGCTGAACGCTTCCAACACTCTGTAAATTCAACATTCCGCGGCATTGGCCGCATGAAAAAAGACTGTCTCCAGCTGAGACAGTCTTTTTATGTGTGAGTTTGATTTTTATCTTCTGGTATTGTGTTCTGCCAGTAGGTTCTGCTTCATTTCCCAAAGCTTCTGAGACAGGTCCACATAGTAAGTCTGCGGATTTTCGAAACGGAGAGATTCAGACCACAGAGTATCCATCTGCTTCATGCAGTAATCTTTGATTTCTTCGATATCCGGGCTTTCGTATACACATTCACCCTTGTCGAAAATCTTTACATGCAGGTCACGGACAGTGTAGTTTGTCAGCACTTTACGCTTCCATACGGCAGTCGGATCGAAGATTTCATACTCATCGCCTTCTTCGATTTCTTCGTCGGCCATGGTCATTACGTCAGCCAGCATCTTTCCGGTATCCTTGTCGTAAAAACGGAAGAGATTCTTAAAACCAGGATTGGTAATCTTTTCGATGTTTTCGGAAATCTTGATTTTCGGAACCATAACGCCGTCCTGTTCCAGAGCAGCCAACTTGTATACGCCGCCGAAAACAGGTTCAGACTTGGCAGTAATCAGACGTTCCCCTACACCGAAGGAGTCTACGCAGGCACCTTCCATGATGATATCACGGATCAGGTATTCGTCCAGAGAGTTGGATACGGTAATCTTACAATCCTGCAGACCCGCATCATCCAGCATCTTACGAGCCTTTCTGGTCAGGTAAGCAATGTCCCCGGAGTCAATACGGATACCCATCGTGGCAGGCTTCAGTTCTTTAAATAC
>JAFYKS010000401.1 GCA_017537495.1 Bacillota bacterium
ACCGAAAATTTCATCCATCAGCAGACGCACATAGTGAACTGCATGCCAGTCCAGATGTACCCATACCGTGCCCTGATCGGCAAGCAGATCACGAATCAGATACAGACGGGAGGTCAGCATGGAAAGGTACTGACCGATTCCCCTGCTCCAGTGATCGTCATATGCCAGATGTTTTGCAGACAGAGTTCCTTTTTCTTCACCGGGACGGTTGACATGAATCACTGCTTCATGATTTGCCTTGGTAAAAAACGGCGGATCGATGTATACCATCTGAACTTTTCCTGCCATATCATCATTATCAATGAGTGACTTCATGAAGGGTCCGTTGTCCGCACATGCTATTATATTCTTCCAGCCAGTACTGCAGTCCCCGGTTTCTTCGGTTCTGCAGTATGTTCCGGCTTTCATTTCTTCGTATTCTTTTCTGCCAGCTTCCAGGATTCCCGGAAGTTCCATAATAAGACTCATGTATTAGTTCCTCTTTTTTCTTTTCTGTGTATTCTGCTGCTTCTGTCCCTGGCGACGGTAAGGCAGCAGCACCGGAATCAGATCTTCCCGGCCCGCTTTATTCAGTGCCGCAATAACGGCATTTCTGTTTTCCGGCTTGTTATAATGAATCAATGCGCGCTGCATTTTCTTTTCTTCCATATCCTTTGCCACGTATACGGACTCACCGGTAAACGGATCCAGCTCCGTATAGAACATGCATGTGGCCAGAGTTCCCGGTGTCGGATAGAAGTCCTGTACCTGATCAGGAATGAAACCGAATTCCTTCAGGAACAGGGCCAGCTCAATGGCGTCCTCCAGGCGGCTTCCCGGATGGCTGGAAATAAGATATGGTATCAGGTACTGTTTCAGACCCAATTTTTCATTAGTTCGCTTGTATTCTTCGCAGAAGCGGAGAAAAACATCCTTTCCCGGCTTTCTCATATAATACAGCACTCTCTCAGAAATGTGCTCCGGAGCCACCTTCAGTGTACCGCTGACATGATGCTGACAAAGCTCATTCATAAATTCCTTCCGGTTCTTATCTGCCATCAGATAGTCATAGCGGATACCGGAACGGATGAATACCTTTTTTACGCCAGGCAGCCTGCGGACTGCACGCAGTACTTTTAAATAGTCACTGTGATCCACATCCATATTTTTACATACGCCCGGATACAGACAGTCCTTGTTTCGGCAGACACCGGCTTTCAGCTGTTTCTGACATGCCGGATCACGGAAATTGGCTGTCGGACCGCCAATATCATGGATGTAGCCCTTAAAGTCCTTTTTCTTCGTCAGTTCCTTTGCTTCTTTCACGATGGCTTCACAGCTGCGGCTTCTCACCTGACGTCCCTGGTGGTAAGTCAGAGCACAGAAACTGCATCCTCCGAAGCAGCCTCTGGAGCTGACGATGCTGAACTTCACTTCGCTGAAGGCAGGAATTCCACCTGCAGCATCGTAAGATGGATGCCATTCATTTTCAAACGGCAGCGCATACACCTGATCCAGTTCTTCACGGCTGAGAGGCTCCTGCGGCGGATTCTGAACCACACAGGCAGTTTCTGTATATTTTTCTATTAAGGTTTTGCCGATAATGTCGTCATTATTCCGGTACTGCATGGCAAAGCTTTTCGCATAGCTTTCCTTTGAATTCTGAATCTCTTCAAAATCCGGAAGAACCACGGGCATATCATCTTCCCCCGCAGACGCAAGCGCCGCAAGGTCAAGTTTTGCCGGGTTGGCACGATAGCAGGTACCCTTGATCCATGTGATATCTTTCACGTCGATGCCGGAATCCAGAGCATCGGCAATTTCAACCATGGCACGCTCGCCCATGCCATAAATCAGCAGATCGGCTTTGCTGTCCAGCAAAATAGATTTGCGGACTTTGTCTTCCCAGTAATCGTAGTGGCCAAGGCGGCGAAGACTGGCTTCCAGACCGCCGATGATAACCGGAACACCTTTATAAGCTTCCCTTGCTCTTCCCGCATATACGATCACAGCACGGTCAGGACGTCCCCCTGCTTCACCGCCGGGAGCATATTCATCCACTTTACGTCTGTGACGGAAGACGGAATAATTATTTACCATGGAGTCAACCACGCCGCTGTTAATCAGAAATCCCAGACGAGGACGTCCGAAACGTCGGAAGTCTTCTGCAGATTTATAATTTGGGCGCGGCAGAACTGCCACCTTATACCCCCTGCTTTCCAGCAGACGGCCGATAATGGCAGTGCCAAAGGAATGGTGATCCACATAGGCATCCCCTGTCACCAGGACGAAATCCACTTCATCCCAGCCTCTTGCATTCATTTCTTCTTTCGTAATCGGTAAAAACATATTCTCTCCTGAAATCCTATTTTTTAAAAACAGGGTGTGGAACAGTTCCCACACCCTTTCATTTTTCTATAATTATCTCTTACCCTTATCGTAAGGAATACCTTCTGCCTTCGGCACTCTGGAATTCCTGGAAGTGAAGGCCAGAATAATCAATGTAATCAGATAAGGCAGCATTCTGTAAACATACGGGCTGATGCCGATTTCTGAAAGCATAAATACGCCGTCACCGTTGATATCCAGTGTCTGGTAGGTTGCTGCGATACATTTGAACAGACCGAAGAGCATGCCGCCCACAGCAATGTTCAGAGGTGTCCAGTTACCGAAGATCATTACTGCCAGAGCCAGGAAGCCGTAGCCGGCTACTTCTCCGGAAGTAGTACAGTTTGCAGTGGTCAGTGCATAGGTAAACCCACCCATACCTGCCAGCATGCCGGACAGAACTACGCCCAGGTAACGCATTTTGTAAACATTAATCCCCAGAGAATCTGCAGCCTGAGGGTTTTCACCGCAGGAACGGAGACGGAGACCTGTCTTGGTCTTGTACAGGAAAATGGAAACCAGTACAAACACAATCAGACAAATGTAAGTGGACAGATATACTTTGTTCAGCAGTACATCCAGGAATGGACCCCAGCTATGGTCTTTCGGCAGTCCGAAAGTAGACGGACGGATCATGAACCAGCTTGCTGCACCGCCAGTTGCCATACCCATAGTAGTCTGCTGAGAAATCAGAATGATAAAGAACAGAACTACTGCAGGTGAAAGCATATTCAGTGCAGTGCCGCCGATTGTCTGGTCTGCCTTCAGGGTAATTGCGGAGAATGCCAGCAGCAGAGAGAAAAGTCCGCCGCAGACCGCCGCCACAATCATGGTAAGCAGTACAAGAATCTGTCCCTGCTCTTTCATGAAGATATCATTTTCCTGCATGATACGGATAAAGAATACACCGACAAATGCACCGAAAATCATAATGCCTTCCAGTGCCAGATTAATGACACCAGAACGCTCTGCACATACACCGGCAAGAGCTACAATCATAAGAGGAACTGCAAATAATAAGGTCTGCTGTATTAAGAATACCATTATTTCTTTCCTCCTTTCTTCTTTTCTGCGCCATTCAACATCTGCTTGATAAACATGGAGAACGCACTCAGATATACGATAATTGCAATCATAATGTCTGCAACATATTCATTGTATGCAGTCAAAGACTTTAACTGTGTACCGCAGATACTCAGCATGGACATAAACAGTCCGGAGAAGATGACTGCAATCGGATTATTGGATGCCAGCAGTGCAACAGGAATGCCGTTAAAGCCTTCTGCAGGCAGGCTAAGGTATGTAGACCAGAAGAACTCTGTATTGCCAGCCAGGTAGTACAGAGATGCACCGGCTGCAGACAGCGCACCGGCAATCATCATGGAAAGAATGATATTCTTCTTATCATTGATACCTGCATATTTCGCCGCGTGACGGTTGGAACCGCAGGCGCGCAGTTCATAACCAAAGGTAGTGCGGGTCATCATGATGTACATTGCAACCGCCATCAGGCAGGCAATCCAGAAACCACCGTTGGCCTGAGAGCCCGGGAACAGCACATCCATACCCAGCTTAGGAGTTACAACTCCCACATTCTTCAGCGGAATAATATATCCAATCTTACCGCCTTCCATGGAGTTTTTAAATACTTCATGGGAATCGAACCACCAGGTAACCAGATTGGCTGCAATCCAGTTTGTCATGATACAGGTAATTACTTCGTTAATATTCAGGTAAGCCTTAAAGATACCCGGAATTGCACCCCACAGTGCACCGAGAATCATACCGGTCAGGAAGGCTGCCAGCCATGCAAGCATCACCGGACATCCAGCGTTGCCTAAAGCAAGTCCCACACTCAGTGTTCCTGCAGTACCCATCAGATACTGGCCTGGAGCACCGATATTGAACAGACCGGTCTTAAAAGCTACAGCAACAGACATACCTGTCATAATCAGCGGGGTTGCACGGAACAGCATGTTCCCCAGGTTAACCGGGTTAAAACCGAAGGAAAGCCCACTGCCGTTACGTCCTGTACTCAGGATACCCAGGAATACCAGACGTATACCGTCCCAGATACCGCCGCATGAAATCTCAGCCTTGGTCAGACCTACAATCACAATCAGAACCGCACCAACCAGCATACCGATTAAGATAGAAATCAGCGCAGAAAATACAGACTTGGCACCATCTGTGCGATACCATTTCTGTTTGCCGGACTTTGGATCAATTCTCAGCATTTATTCCGCCCCCTTTCCTGACGCTTTGCACCGGACATGTAGAGCCCCAGTTCATTAACGTCTGTCTTCTTCGGATCAAGTTCACCTACGATTTCACCTTCATACATTACCAGGATGCGGTCGGAAAGGCTCATAACTTCATCCAGTTCCAGGGATACCAGCAGTACTGCCTTACCCTTGTCACGTTCTGCAACCAGCTGGCTATGAATATACTCGATTGCACCGACGTCCAGACCTCTGGTAGGCTGTACAGCAATAATCAGAGGCTTGTCACGGTCAATTTCACGGGCAATAATTGCCTTCTGCTGATTACCGCCGGACATACTTCTTGTAACGGTAATCGGACCCTGACCGGAACGTACATCATATTTATCAATCAGTGTTTCTGCATATTTTCTTACTTCATCAAAACGGATAAATCCGCCCTTCTGGAACTGCGGTTCATTATACTTCTGCAGAACCATATTCTGTTCCAGTGTATAGTCAAGGACAAGCCCATGTTTATGACGGTCTTCCGGAATATGGCTCATACCGGCTTCACTCTTCTGCTTAATGGAACATGCAGAAATATCCTTGCCGCAGAGAACCACTTTGCCTCTAGTTGCCTTTTCCAGACCGGAAAGACCGTAAATCAGTTCGGTCTGTCCGTTGCCGTCAATGCCGGCAATGCAGACGATTTCCCCCTTCCGAACATTGAAACTTATGTTCTTCACCGCATCATTCTTATGCAGCTTGGAAGGTACTGTGAAGTTTTCTACAGAAAGAACCACGTCACCAGGCTTTGCTTCTTCCTTCTTTACTTCGAGCTGCACCGGACGGCCTACCATCATGGTGGACAAATCCTGCTTGGTTACATCCTTCGTATTTACGGTACCGATGTATTTGCCCTTATGGAGAACGGTTACACGGTCAGCAACCGCCATAATTTCATTCAGCTTATGTGTGATAAAGAGGATAGATTTTCCTTCTTTCGCAAAGCCTTTCATGATTTCCATCAGTTCGTCAATTTCCTGCGGAGTCAGAACAGCTGTAGGCTCGTCAAAAATCAGAATGTCATTATCTCGATAGAGCATCTTGAGGATTTCCACTCTCTGCTGCATACCTACTGTAATGTTCTCAATCTTGGCATCTACGTCAACCTTCAGTCCATAACGGTCTGAAAGTTCCTGTACTTTCTTCTTGGCTTCTTTTTTCTGGAGGAAACCCATTTTCGTTGTTTCTGCCCCCAGAATGATGTTATCCATAACGGTAAATACATCAACCAGTTTGAAGTGCTGATGCACCATACCGATGCCCAGTGCGGTCGCATCGTTCGGATTGTTGATTTTAACTTCTTTTCCGTCTTTCTTAATCGTTCCGGCTTCCGGCTGATACAGCCCAAACAGAACACTCATCAGTGTGGACTTGCCCGCACCGTTTTCACCAAGAAGTGCGTGGATTTCACCCTTCTTCAGCTGCAGTGTTATGTCATCATTGGCCACGATGCCCGGGAATTCTTTCCGGATATGGTTCATTTCAATTACATATTCTGATGTCATTGTATTTCCTTGCCTTTACTTTTTTTGATATTTTCCCCGGAGGAAGTGAAAATGCTTACTATTCCATTAATCTGCAAAAGAGGGGGAACCTCGATTCCCCCTCTATGTAGGCCATGAGGCCAGTTTGAATTCTTTTCAGGTCAATTCTTGAATCTTACTTGAATACGATGTTTGTCAGGTGAGCCATGTCAGCTGGAGCTGCCTTAGCACTGTCATTGTCGATTTCAACTTCGCCAGCCTTGATAGCTTCAAATAATGCTTCGTAATCTTCTACAGACCAGTTTTCCAGAGACCAGCTGTCTACTGGCAGACCAACTGCATCGTCAGCAGCGCCCAGTACGGAAGAACCCTTAATTAATTCGCCGCCTGCATAGAAGTCAGTCAGAGTCTTGATTACGGATGCGTCCAGACCCTTCAGAGCAGATGTAACTACTGTGTCAGATAATGGGCTCTGGTCTACGTCAACACCGATGATGTAAGCTTCTGCAGCGTCTGCAGCAGCTGTACCGGAGTCGAAGATAGAACCGCCGCACATGAAGATTACTTCAGTGCCAGCCTGATACCAACCGCTCAGCATTGCCTGCAGGTCAGGAGAAGCGGAGAATGTTTCACCATATTCCCAAGTGTATCTCATGTCAACAGTGATACCCTTTTCAGCAGCTGCTGCATGTGCACCCTGTGCAGAGCCGTAGCCGTATCTGTTACATGCAGGGTTTGCACCGCCGCCGCCACCGGAGAAGCCCAGGCTAGTGAAGCCT
>JAFYKS010000402.1 GCA_017537495.1 Bacillota bacterium
AAGTGCCATATAGCAGGCTTTGCCGCCATTGGCATGTACACGGTCCATAATGAAGCAGAAGTCATCAGCGGTTCCGGTATTCACCTGAACCGGACTGGTCTTTTCCAGTTCCGGAATCAGTTCAGCTGCCGCAGACGCAATTTCTGCAGCCAGATCTTCATCGCCCCCGCCTGCCGGACTCATGCCTGTAGTTGTAATTTCGAATTCGCAGCCAAACATATCTGCCGCTGCCTTGACGCAGCCTTCAGCCTTTTCGAAAATCCGCTCTTCTACCACAGTTTCAGAGCCCCGGCTTTCTGCCTCGAATCTGCAGTAACCAGGAATTACATTCCGTGCGGTACCGCCCTCAATAGTTCCTACGTTCAGTCGTCCCACACCGCGGCCATCCTGCAGAAAACCGTTCATTGCAGAGATTGCATTTACCGCAGCCATGATAGCGTGATTGCCCTCCTGAGGAGCGCCGCCTGCATGAGCTGTTTTGCCGGTCAGATTCACATCCCACTTACGTGTCGCGTAAAGACCTGTCTGTGTTCCCGCCAGTGCGGTATATTCCCCTTCGGACGGGTAGATATGAATGCCCAGTGCAAAATCCCCGTCATCAGCGATTCCGCTCTGAACCATGGCGTAAGCGCCCTTAACGCCTTCTTCTGCCGGCTGGAAAATTACCTTTACCTTGCCTTTCAGCAGATGACGGCTCTCATGGAGAATCCGCGTTACCACCATACCCATGGCAGTGTGGGCATCGTGTCCGCAGGCATGCATCAGTCCTGCATTCTTCGAAGCAAAATCCATGGCATAAGGATAATGACCGTTGTCTTCCGGTTCCTCTACACCCATACAGTCCATATCAAATCGAAGAATGACGGTCGGTCCATCTTCTTTTCCTTCTACTGTAAACATGGCTCCGGAATAACCGCCTTTTTCCTCCATTCTGCGGATGATGGAACGGTCTGCTCCCTGGCTCATGGCACGGAACCGGTGCGCCATCAGTTCTTCTTCTCCTGGATATGCCATCACGTAATCCGGGTTAATGATATCCGTTCCCAGTTCTGCATGGAAGTCATCTGTTTCCAGAAACTCCAGCACCTTGGCTGTAGTTCGGAATTCCGTCCATCCGGCTTCCGGGTACATATGTAAATCTCGGCGGATGCGGATGCATTCTTCCGCATATTTGTCCGCTGTTTCAAAAAATGTATTCAAATTATTCATGTCGTTCCTCCTGCAGCACATTTCGTACTGCCGTTCCTATTTTATCCTGTCCGCCTTTCAGTGTCAAACAAAATCCGGCAAATAACACTGTACTATGACAAATACCGACTTGTGTAGCAAAGATTTTGCCAAGAAACCGTTAAATCCGTGTTAAGACATCGCACCCATGTGCTAAAGCGATGTAAAAAACAGCCGACTCAAATTGACTGTTTCTTAACAAAATATTAGGATATTAGCGAGGTAGTAAGTTATTGAGGAGGTAAACTTATGTTTAAGAAATTTACAAACGGCTGCGTACGCGTTGTTAACCGCTGGCTGCCTGATCCATTCTTATTCGCGATTATTCTGACGATTGTTACATTCGTAGGTTCCATGATTGGTACCAAGCAGGGTCCAATGGAACTGGTTACTGCCTGGGGTAATGACAAGGGGATGTGGGGACTGCTGTCCTTCTCCATGCAGATGGCTCTGGTACTGGTACTCGGTTCCGCTATGGCGTCTGCTTCTGTCTGCAAGAAGTTCCTCGGTACAATTGCTTCTGCAGCAA
Source organism: Bacillota bacterium (assembly GCA_017537495.1). Taxonomy (GTDB): domain Bacteria; phylum Bacillota; class Clostridia; order Peptostreptococcales; family Anaerovoracaceae; genus RGIG7179. Next base: position 1,757 of record JAFYKS010000402.1, read on the forward strand.
AGGACAAGAAGAGTGCAATTATCATCGTTACTTTCGTATCCACCATCTGCTGCTGGCTCAACTGGGGCTTCGGTCTGATTGCAGGTACACTGCTGGCTAAGGAAGTAGCAAAGAGAGTTCATGATGTGGACTATCCACTGCTGATTGCTTCTGCTTACTCCGGCTTCGTAATCTGGCATGCCGGTCTGTCCGGTTCCATTCCTCTGCAGATGGGTGCAGAAGGCGGTACTCAGATTCTGGGCGTTGCATACGGTGCACCTACCAGTGAAA
>JAFYKS010000403.1 GCA_017537495.1 Bacillota bacterium
AAAGACTGGTTCCCTTTGTACCAGCAACAGTTCCCTCCACTGTCGATGCATCCAGCCGCAGCGTATCTCCGGCAGCTTTTATCGACAAACGTTTATCTGCATCGGATGATTTCAAATGTACATAGTAATAAGCCGCCGCACCGTTCAGAGAAAGTTCCACAGTATTCCCCGCAGCACTTCCGGCATCCACCGTTATGCTTTTCCCTTTACCATCAATTTGACCATCATAGTTTGCCAGAATATCCGGAGAAACGGATGCATCTTTCAAGAGATAAACATGCTTGTACGGCTGTGCTGCCGTCAGTGCCTCATCCAGAGTAGCATAATAGTTATATGTACCATTGTAATTGGATGTATATGCCACCGCATCTTCGTCAGTCAAAGCCTCTGCACTGCCTGGCGTGCAGAGAAGAAAAGCCAGCAGCAGCACAACAATCCCTTTGAAAGGAATATTCATCCATGTATTTCGATTGTTAATCATGCAATTCTCCCTTCTCAAAACCTATGTTCTGAAGACAATGCTTCGTTTTGAAGACCACTGTGTATAGTAGCGTTTTCCATCAATACTTCTCACACCACGGATTTTGTAATAGTAAGTGTTTTTGTTTTTCAGGCCTGCATAATTGGTATATGCAGTCCGATTGGAGTTAACCGTGTATGTTTTCTTGTAGGAATCCGATTTCTTCATGGTACGAACAAGCTGATAACTATCCACTTTATATCCGGCAGATTTCTTCCATCTCAGCTTAATTGCCTTACCTGATTTAGATTTAGAACTTTTTACGATTGCCGGCTTATACAGTTTCACTGTTGTTTTCTGCACACCTGCAATCAGCTTTTCATTTTTAGATGGAACAGCCGGTTTCAAATCAGAAGGAGCCTTTTCTTCATTATCACCAGCTTCAGTTCCACCTGTCACCAGCGGAACTTTCTCTGTTTTAACCGTAATGCTGCTTCTTCCGGAAAAGTTGAAAATTTTATAACAGTCACCGGACATGCGCTCTATTCTGCAGTTTACTGGCGCAATCTCCTTGATTTTATATCCGTCGTCTGGTTTTATCCTGAAAACCAGTGTGCCATTCACATCGGTACGAATACGTGACAGACTATCAAACTCATCAAGTTCAAAGGCAGTACCTGCGTCGCGTGTTGCCTGCAGATCAAACTCCACAGTGCATCTGCCATCCGGCAGCATTTTACTGTTTTCCGTATAGAAATAACAGTAATCTGTCACAGCAAACAGTCTCTCCGTAATTGCGACACCGGGAACCGGCTTCCAGATTAATTCCAGAAATGGTTCATTAAAAGGAATAGTTCCCTTCAGCTCCAGGTTGGGTTCAATTCTCAGCAGTCCAAAGGCATAACCAGATGGAACCGCTGCAGGATAGGCGTCCTCACTTTTACTGTAGTAATGCCCATTGTTTTCATAAGTAACTGTTGCTGTAACGCCCATCAGTGAAGGTTTGTCTCCCGGTTTGTACATTTTTCGCATGTCTTCTGCCAGCTTGCATTTCAGGCTGTATGGTTTCGCATATACTGCACGGTAGGAATCGTACTTCACAGGATGCAGCTCACTATCAGAATATCCAAAAAGAATAAACTCTTCTTTTTCATGCTGTTTTGCTTCCCAATTTAAGCCGTTAATCGTAAAACGGTACAGCATATCATCCAGATCAATTGGATAATCAAAAGCCAGCACGGTAATTCCATCGGAGTCTGCACTTCCGCCCGCCAGCAGACCTGCAGTTTCTCTTGTACAGTCATAACTTATACCCAGAAAATTTAAAAAAAGTTCTTCTGGTGCCTGTCCCGGTTTATTATGAATCATCAGCAATGCTTCAGGGCGAGTTTCGGACTGACAGCATATATGCACTGAATTTGTACCCACTGTACGTATGGAACGGCACTCCAGAATGTTCAGATATATTTTCATGGTTTCAATTGTAATATCACCATACCCTGTAATATTCCAGATTACAGGATAGAAATAATCATCCTCTTTGATTATCACATCATCACCGTCATCACAATGCAGCGTACCATGCAGTTCCATATCTTCCAGTGTAATCTTATTTCCGGCAGTTTCCAGTATCAGTTTCTGTGCTGCGTCTTCCGTTTTTATAGTCAGATTCCGCAGATAAAGTTCATCAGCGAGAGAAACCCTAACCGCCTCATCATCTCCTTTGACAGAAATCACCGCATGATTTTCACTCTCCAGAATACAGGCTACATCCGGCAGAAAATCTTTCTCCACAACTGCATCTTTCAGGACCATTACCGTATCCCGGGCATCAATGGCAGCTAATGCGGTTTCCAGCTCCGCAAAATATCTGGTCTCCCCAGTCACATAATTTGTAATGCTGGCTTCTGCATCTGCCTCACTGACCGTTTCTGCATTTGCCATTCCAAAGCAGATAAACACCATTGTTAATGTCATTATAAATATATTTCTATGTTTTCTCACACACATCACATCCTTTCACTGTTTTTTACTTTTCTGCATTTTTGTCATTATATCATATACTCAAATTTCATAGCAAAAAAGTTACAAAAAAACGGACACTTCCCGAAAGAAAAGTATCCGTTCATATTATAATCCCACAATCAGCGGCACTACGATCGGAATGGCTGCCGTAAACAGCACCCCGGATGCAAAAGCATACACCGCGGTTTCTTTATTGGTAGCCTGAGTAATGGTGGCAATGCACACATCCATGGCCGCGGCACAAGGCATGCCTACTGTTTCCAGATATCCAACCCTGGCTGCCACCACCGGCACGGTAATCAGGGACAGCAGTACCCGCAGGAAATTCACCAGGAAGCAGTACGCCCCTGCCATGACCATTCCCGCATCCATAATGATGTTTGGTCCCAGGGAGTACCAGCAAAATGTGCAGCCCACCGCTGCACTCTCCTGCAGATTCAGCGGGGAAATCAGGCTGCAGAGCATAACCCCTGCCAGGGTTGCCGCCGCAGTCACCGCCGGAAAGGCCAGGATCTTCAGCCCACTTTGGCTGAATACACTGACGATGGTCCCGTCGAATCCCATGTCCATTCCCACCAGGAATACCATGATATAGAGGCCCCAGGTTACCAGCAGGCCGGTTGCCCCGTAGGCACTGTCATAACCCAGTACACCCAGCTTCAGAATGAAAAGCCATCCCATCAGAAAACCTGCCAGAACACTGAGAATCATGGTCACCGTGGATTTATTCAGTACAGAGCCGGCAGAAGATGTTTTGACAGATGACTCAGAAGCGAAGGAGTCGGATGTACCCGCAGCAGAAGCCGGCCGGCCGTACCGGTCATATCCCATAGCACGGCGCAGCAGATGGAGCCCTGCAACTGTAAACACCAGAGACACCAGTGCAATGAGCAGAGACTGAAGGCCGATGGAAGCCAGATTTGACACCACCTCGGCATTAGACCCGATACGGAACCCCATGAGGAGCACCAGCCCGCGGACCAGCAGCATCAGGAAAGTACCCATCCATCCGAAGTATTCTTTTTTTGAGCGTAAAGGAATGGCTGCTGCATAACCTGCAGCAGCCAGACCCAAGTAAACAATTACTGTTTTCATTCTTTATTTTATATCTTTATACAAATACCAGGGACAGCCATGGAACGTATGTGATAATCAGCAGAGCGAATACGCCAACTGCAAAGTATGGAATAATGTACTTGAACATAGCTTCCATCTTGATCTTTGCTACTGCAGCACCTACGAACAGGTTGCAGCCATATGGAGGGGAACACAGACCCAGAGCCAGGTTAACCGCCATAATTACACCGAAGTGAATAGGGTTGATACCCATAGCTTCTACGGTTGGCAGCAGCATTGGTGCCATTACGATGATAGCTGGTACTGTATCCAGGAAGCAGCCAACAATCAGCAGGAAGATGTTGATGAACATCAGTACTACATAAGGATTGTCGGATACACCTGTCAGGAACTCGGTAATCATCTGTGGAACCTTCTCGAATGTCATGAAGGTGGAGAATACAGTGGATGTACCCAGCAGGAAGGATGTAGCACCGTTCAGCACGGAAGTGCTCAGGAAGGTGTCATACAGATCCTTCAGACTCATATCTCTGTATACGAATAAGCTGATGATGATGGAGTAGATTACGGATACGCAGGCAGCTTCAGTTGGAGTGAAGATACCGGAGTAGATACCACCCAGAATGATAACTGGAGCCAGCAGTGCCCAGAAACCATCTGCAGTCGCCTTGGCGATATTCTTCAGACGGTTCATCATGGAAACGCTCATAGGTACCTTTTCTACTACAGTCTGGCTGTTCTTTCTCAGGTCAGTGCCGCTCATGGTACACATGATGATATTGGCACATACGAAAACTACACCAATCAGGATGCCAGGCAGAACACCCGCCAGGAACAGCTTCGGAATGGAAGTGTTGGTGGATGCACCGTATAATACGAAGGATAAGCTTGGTGGAATGATTGGACCTACAATACCACCGAAGCAGACGATTGTTGCAGCGTATGCAGGGTCATAGCCCTTCTTCTTCATTTCCGGAATCATCATACTTCCGATTGCAGATGCAGTCGCCATACCGGAACCGCACAGTGCACCGAAGAAGCAGCAGGCAATGATTGTTACACAGCCGATGGCACCGTTTACGAAGTCAATCAGAGCAGATGCAAAGTTTACGATTCTCTTTGCGATACCGCCTGTAGACATGATGGTACCAGCCAGCATGAAGAATGGAATTGCCATTACGGTGAAAGAGAAGATACCGCTGTAGCAATACTGTGCATTTACTACCATGTTCAGGTCAGAACACAGCAGCATGGATAACATGGTAGCACCGCCGATGGCAAAACCAACCGGTACACCAATTACTAATAATATGAAAAGTGCAATAAATAATACAGCAACAGCCATTATTCGGCACCTCCTTCCAGAGCAGGTTCAGCAACTTCATCCACAGGATAGTTGCCGCTCTTCAGGATCTGAATATTTCTGATGATGCCGCCGATTACACGCAGAATCATAAATCCACAGCCCAGAACCAGGGACAGATAACCCCAGGATGTGCTGATCTTGATACCTGCATAGTGTACTCTCTGCTGGAAGATTACCAGCTTCACTGCATAGAATACGATAACGCCCAGAATCAGCAGCATGCAGATGCCGGAAATGATTTCGCAGACAGTACGCCACTTAGGTGACAGACGGTCAGTTACCAGAGTAATCTTAATATGTTCGTTCTTTCTTTCAGCCAGGCTGATTCCCAGCCAGGAGATCCACACGAAGATAAACTTACCTAATTCTTCGGACCAGGTCAGAGAGTTATTGAAAACGAATCTCATGATAACCTGGAGAAAAATTGCGGCTACCATGGCGATAAACATGGTCACCAGGCAAACATCTTCGGCTTTATCGATGGCCTTGAAAAACTTGCCTTTTTCTTTCATTATTTTTTCCTCCAAAAAAGATGAGGGCAACCGAAATTGCCCTCAAGGTTTTGTTTAATTTACTGAGGTACAGTAGCCAGCCACTTGTCAACTACTTCAGCACCTGCTCTGTCACGCATCCAGTCATAAACTGGTTCGCAAACTTCCTGCAGTGCAGCGATTTCGTCAGCAGTCAGTTCGTATACAGTAGCGCCTTCTGCTTCGAATCTAGCGATGTAGTCAGCTTCGTTTGCTCTTTCTTCAGCTCTCTGGCCAGCAGCTACTTCGTGAATAGCGTTTTCCAGAGCTTCTCTGTCAGCAGCGTCCAGGGATTCGATCCATGCCTTGGAGCATACGATAGGGAATGGAGAAGAAGCGTGGTTAGTGATGGTTACGTAAGGTGCAACTTCATGGAAGTTGAAGTCGTTGAATACGCCCAGGGAGTGGTCCAGAGCGTCTACCTGACCCTGAGACAGGGAGGTAACTACTTCGCCCCAAGCCATTGGAGTTGGGTTAGCTCCCATAGCCTTCCACATTTCTACGTTCAGGTCGTTCTGAGCGATTCTGATCTTCTGGCCAGCGAAGTCTTCTACGCCGTGATAGTTCTTAGCGGAAGAGATCAGCTGTCTGATACCGTTGTAGTACAGGTCGATGCAGTAGAAGTCTGCGTCAGCGATAGTTTCGTTGAACAGTTCCAGACCGCCGTTTTCCATCATACCAGCTTCCCAAGCTTCGAAGGATGGGTACAGGTAAGGCAGGTCGATACAAGCGGAGTCATCACCAGCAACCTGAGTGAAGCAGGATACCAGGTCGAATACGATCTGAACAGTGCCCAGACCCAGACCTGCGATAGCGTCAGTAGTGTCACCCAGCTGACCATCGGAGTAAACTTCAACTACGAATCTGCCAGGAGCAGTTTCGTCCAGGATTGTCTGAATCTTTTCAGAGTACACGTGAGTGGATCTGGAAGAAGAGTCAGTGTGAGCGATCTTTACTGTGATAGGTTCAGTGGAATCGCCAGCAGGTTCTTCACCGCCGCCGCAGCCAGCCAGCAGGCTGAAGCACAGAACCAGAATCATTAACAGTGCGGTTAACTTTTTCATAATAAGTCCTTCCTTTCAATAACTATAGCATTTTTTGCTATTTCCTCATCGCAAATATTATTAGCAAAATCCGTGCCATTTTTGGCACATTCTTAACAATCCTGCGGAAACCGCTGAAAATCAACAAAAACAGGCCTGCCGCTTTTCCGACAGACCTGTTTTCTTTGTGTTAATACTGATGTAAATTTCAGTCTTATATGAAATTTATTTCATACTCCATTATTTGTGAGCTTCCCTATTCCGGACGGTGCAGTTCATACTGTCCAATTTTGTTCCAAAGCTGCCGGGATGTGATTCCCAGCACGGCAGCACATTTTTCCACGTTCCAGTCATTTTTGAAGAGTGCAGCTTCGATATATTTTCTTTCAAACTCCCCGCGCGCTTCCCGCAGAGTGGTAATTTCGCCTCTGCCAAACATGGAAAAGCTGCTTCCTCCCGGCAGCATCAGTTCCGCCATTGTAACACGGCCTCCCCGGCTGAGAGCAATCATACGTTCAATAATGTTTTTCAATTCACGGATGTTACCCGGATAGTCATACCGCAGCAGATGATCCATCACTTCTTCGTCTATGCGGATGTCTTTTTTCTTCTGGTCGATTTCCGTTTTTCTCACAAAGAAATCGATGAGCCCCGGCAAATCTTCCCTTCGTTCCCTCAGCGGTGGAATCGTAAGGGTCAGAGTATTGATACGATAGAGCAGGTCATCACGGAATGCCCCCTGCTCGATTTCCTTATTCAGGTTCTTATTGGTCGCAAAGATAAAACGTACATCCAGGTTGATCCGCTTATTGCTTCCAATCCGCTCAATACTTCTCGTTTCCAGCGCGCGAAGAAGCTTCCCCTGGGTCATAAGCGGCAGATCCCCTATTTCATCCAGAAAGAGGGTCCCGTAGTTTGCTTCCTCAAACTTCCCGACGCGGTTTCCCACTGCTCCGGTAAAGGAGCCTTTTTCGTGTCCAAAAAGTTCTGACTCGATAACACCTTCCGGGAATACCTGACAGTTTACCGGAATAAACGGCTCATCGGCACGGTTGCTGATTCGGTGGATATAGTTGGCCACAACTTCTTTGCCTACGCCAGATTCACCCAGAAGCAGAATATTGATGTTGGTATCTGCAGTCCGGTTACACATATCGAGCAGCTGGCAGTACTGCGGGTTCTTCGAATCCAGGAATACTTCTTCCGTATTCTGATTCTTCAGCAGGATATCAGCCTTGTGTTCCAGCCTCTTCATGCGGGCAATCCTGTCCACCTTCATAATCAGTTCATCCAGATCACTGCTTTTTACAAAATAATCTGCCGCACCAAGGCGGATGGCATCTACCGCTCCCTCAATGCTTCCATAGGCAGTTACCACCAGAATATCCACATCCAGCTCCATCTGCCTGATATTTTCGATGAGCTCCGTTCCTGTCATCACAGGCATACGCAGGTCTGTGATAACCAGATCCACATCATTATTTTTCAGGTATTCCAACGCTTCACGGCCATTGGAGCAGGCCACCGCAGAATACCCCGCATCTTCAAGAATAAGAGAAACCACCTTCTGATATTCAATTTCATCGTCTACAATCAGTATTCTGTAATTTCTGCGGCTGTTATCCATAAACTTCCTCTCTTTCTATCGGCAAAGTCACATGGAAGCATGTTCCCTGTCCTTCCGCACTTTCTGCGGTAATCGTTCCGTTGATACCCCGAATTTCCGAATTCAGTATATAAAGGCCCAGCCCGGTGCCTGTTTCCTTAGTGGTGAAAAACGGATTAAACACAGCCTCCAGGTTTTCGCCGGAGATACCGCTTCCGTTATCAGCAAAATCGAGCAGCAGACGGTCTTCTGTTTCCCACACTTTAATGCGGATTTGTTTTTCGTCCCTCTGAACCTGAGCCAGTGCGTCAATACTGTTATTGAACAGATTGACGATAGTCAGCTTGAGAACATCTTCGTTGACCGGCAGTTCACTTCCGTTCTCCAGATTCATATCCACCTGAATATCAATATTATTCTTTTCCAGGTTTTTATGTTCCAGCATAACCATGGACCAGATCAGCTCTTCCACATTGACTACTTCTGTCTTTTCTCTGGAGAGCCGAGAGAAGCCCAGAAGGTTTTCAATTAGATGATTGATTCTGTCTACAGAATCATCGATAACCTGTACTGCATGCAAGCTGACCGAATCAGACAGTTTCTTACGAATCAGATAAATATAGCTTTTGATCAGTCCAAGCGGATTGCGGATTTCATGTGCCAGGCCTGCAGAAAGTTCACCTACCGCAATCATCTTAGCCTCCTGCCGTGTTATACTTTCATATTTGTACCGCTGCGTATAATCTTCTATGAAAAGCAGCTGCTTGGCAGAATGACTGTCCAACTTTCGCTTGTAAACCAGGTAATACTGCTGCTTCACCTGCAGTGCAGCCGGCTGGTTTGCCTGCTGCAGATAAGGCTGCAGACCTTCTACCTGATTCAGACGTTTCCCTATCACCTGTTCTTCTCCCAGGGAAAGCATATCAAGTATGCTCTGATTGCAGACTTCCACCACATCGTCTCCGTCAGTTACAATAATTCCATCGGTCAGGTTATCCAGCAGATTCCGCAGTTCTTCCTGACTTTCTTCCAGTTCACGTGTCTTTATCCATACCTGATTGGATACCGTCTGATTCCACAAAATCATACCGAAAATTACTGTGAGCAGCAAAATTACACCATTGGCAGAAAATCGATATGATACTTCATCCACTTCCGGAATAAAACTTCCAAACCACTTGGAATGTATGTGATTGTACTGGTTATTCTTTTTCAGCTCCAGAATCCCTTTATTCAAAATACTGTAAAGCATCTCCTGATCTTTATTCACTGCCACGCAGACTTCCTCTTCAGACAGAGAGCCTTCCAGGAATTTAAACCGGTTTACCTTGATGGCGGAGTTGAGATAATAGGAAATCTTAGCTTCATCACCCAGGATAGCGTCCACTTCCCCCATGCCCAGCAGGAAGAAGCTTTCCTCCAGGCCATCTGTCAGCACCATGTTTACGGTATCATTGTTGCCAAAAGCCTGATTGGCTGCATGATGCGCCAGCGTACCAGAGATCACAGCAATGGACATATCATGAACTTCTGTAATCGTCTCAATTTCCGAATCGCCGGAAACCAGGATTTTGCTGCGTTCCGTGTATAGCGGCTGCGTAAAAAGAAACACATTCTGATTGACCGAGGTCTTATTCAACACCGCCGCATCAATATCACCATCCTTCAGTCGGATTGCCAGGTTATAACTGTCATAAGTCACCGGCTGGAAGTTATTTTCCAGAGTTACAGACAGCTGATTGAAGTAGTCAACCAGGATGCCCATGTTCTGACTGGTATCATCAGATACGAAAGCAAATGGTTCATCATTGATGTCAATACCGTAATGAATCTCCCTGGAATTCAAGAAATAGGTTTCATTTTCTGACAGTTTCCGGGAGTATTTCAGGAAACTGAACAGATCGATATCATAGCGGGTCACGATATCAAAATATTTAATTCCGCAGATAGATACCAGAAACAGTATTACTGCCAGTATATATTTCTTCTTCATGATCAAACTCCCGAAAAATTACTCATTCTTGTCAACAATGGTCTTCATCCACACACCCTTCTTAACCAGAACAAATCCGATACATACTTTGATCAGGTCTGTCAGCTGCGCAGTCAGATATACCAGCTGAATCGGAAGCGCCGTGAACCGGCTCAGGGTGAACACCACCGGAATGGACAGCACCCACATGTAGGCACTGTCGAAGAGAAAGGTAACGATAGATTTTCCGCCAGCCCGCAGTGTAAAATATGTGGCGTGAATAAAGCCGTAAATCGGCTGGCAGCAACCGGCAATCAGAATCAGCTGAGTGGCCAGACCCTTTACCAGGGCATCTGTATTATACAGTTCCGGGAAGAACGGTGCCACCAGGCACATGAGTCCTCCCGTAATCACGCAGCAAAATACGGAGAATGCGATGAGCTGATTATCTTCACGCCGTGCCTGTTCCAGCTTTCCCGCCCCCAGCAGCTGGCCAATGATGATGCCAACCGCATTTCCCAAAGACAGGAAGACTACGTTAAATACATTACCGATTGTCGTTGCAATATTAAAAGCCGCCACCACTTCCAGACCGCGTACGGAATAGCACTGATTCATAAAAGTCATACCGCAGGACCAGAGCACTTCATTGACAAACAGCGGCAGACCTACGATGAAAATCTGCTTAGCCAGAGAAGCCGGAATGCGGAAATGGCGGTAAAGACCCCTTGCGAAAGGATTTTGCTCCGCATGAGCATGTGTCCAGACTGCCACAATGGCAAATTCCACATAACGTGAAATCACCGTAGCCAGCGCTGCACCCACTACACCCAGAGCAGGGAAACCGAATTTACCGAAAATCAGTATATAATTGAAGACAAGATTCACCAGGACTGCCACAATACCGGCAATCATAGGCACTACCGTCTGACCGGTTTCACGGAGTGTTCCTGAATACCCCTGTGTCAGAGCGAATGGAATCAGGCCGGCCATGATAACCAGCAGATACTGCTTCCCGTAGCCCAGTGTTGCTTCCAGGTCACCGCCTCCCTGCCCTTCGTGGAGGAAAGTTCCAATCAGAGTTTCTCCGCCGAAGATAAAGATGGCAAAAAAGGCAAGGGACAGCACAATCCCGCTGACCAGTTTGAAGCGGAAGGTATTCCGCAGTCCTTCATGATTTCCGCTGCCGTAGAACTGGGCACCCAGAATACCGGCCCCTGCCACAGCCCCGAAAATACACAGATTAAATATAAATACCAGCTGGTTGGCGATGGCAACACCGGACATCTGCTCCGTACCCACCTGCCCTACCATAATATTGTCCAGCAGATTTACAAAGGTTGTAATTCCGTTCTGCACGATAATCGGCAGGGTAATCATGCATACTTTTTTATAAAACCGGCGGTCGCCAATCAAATTGTATTTCTTTCGTTCCGTCATGGCCATAATCCTCCATTATACTGCTTTCAGTGTAACATAAAACGGATGGGGATTCCATCCGTTCTGTTAAATCTTATTTCTCAAATACTGTCTTTTCACCTATAAAGTAGGACCTTTTGAAGGTTTCTTTTCCTTCGCCTTCTTCCGTCCGAATACTTTCTGTTCACCCAGAGTACCCTTTCGCCAGGAAATGATGAACCATGCCACCAGATCACCAGCTGCTATAATCATGAAGATGTTTGGAATAAACTCTTTCAGATCAACTCTGGTCACCTCAGCGCTTCCTTCGCTTCCTGCGATGTTATACGTCATCTTGGTAATGTTGTATTTTCCAAGCAGAATGCTGTATTCCACGTCTGCAACAATGGTTTCGCCGCTTTCAACAGTTCCTTCGTAAAGAAAAGCTCCCTCTTCTTCACCCGTCAGACTGAAATCACATTCCGCACCAACATATTCCTTAAAAGCATCATTCACCTTCAGGTCCACATCTTCGCGGCTGAAGGTATTATCAGCGAACATAAAACCGCACAGGGCGATAAAAAGTATAATTTCTGCTATAATCACTTTTTTCCAGATTCCGGTCTTCATAAACACATCCACTCCTTTCAAATATCTTCCATATTATAACATATTCGTATTCTGTTTGTAAATGCAGGCCCGGTTTTTCGTCAAAATTCTTGCTTAATTTAAAAAAACAGCGTAAAATACTGAAATACCTATCAAAATATTGAAAAATCATCGAGGTGCATTGCATGACTCTCCTATATACTTTTCTGGCATTTTTCATCGGCTTTTCCACCAGTATCCAGTCCGGTATCAACGGACAGATCCGCATGGCTACAGGCAATCCTCTGGTTGCCACAGCAGTGAACTTTACCGTAGGAACCATCCTTCTTCTGGTACTTCTGGTATGGACCAGCCGAAAAAACATTTATAAACTTCCCGACCGCCGCCGTTTACGCATCACCCACTGGTGGCTGTGGATCGGCGGACCGCTGGGCGTCATCTATGTCATGGCCACCCTTCTGTTCCCGCCTGTCATCGGTTACGGTGCCTTTTTCGCCATGATGGTGACCGGCCAGATGATATTTTCCGCCGCCATCGACCATGTCGGCTGGTTCGGAACCAGCATTTCCCGTCTGAACAAAAAACGCCTTGCCGGCATTCTCCTTCTTCTTGCAGGTGCTGTGCTGGTTCAGCTGACATAAAGGAGGTTTCTTATGATTCAGATATTATGTGCTTTCCTCAGCTTTTCCACCGGTGCCATCTTCACAGTACAGTCTGCCATTAACGGCCGGCTCCGTACCGTTACTGCAAACCCGGTTTTCGCATCCCTGGCCAGCTTCGGCACCGGGGTTCTGACTCTGCTGCTTCTGATCCCCCTCTTTCATTTGCTGGGAATCTATCAGATACCTGCAGCATCACAGCTGCTGAATCTGAAACTCTGGATGCTGATTGGAGGGGTAATCGGAACTGCCCTTGTCGTTGGTTCTATTATTATTCCCAAGAGAATCGGTTTCGCATCCTATTTCAGCATGCTGGTCACCGGCCAGCTGGTGGGCTCTGTCATCTGCGATGCGACAGGGCTCTTCGGTGCAGAAGTTCATGCTCCCGGACCAGCCCGTATTCTCGGAGTGGTGCTCCTCCTTACAGGTGCCATTCTGGTACAGAAGCGTGATTAAAAATAAAAAAGGCGGTACTGCCATGATATGCTCCCTCTTAGGTAGACAAGTGAAATAATATAACTTGTATACTTAGGAGGGAGTTTTTCTATGGGACGAAAAGCAAAGTATTCATTCGATGTGAAGATAGACATTGTGATGCGCTGTCTTTCAGGTAAAACTAC
>JAFYKS010000404.1 GCA_017537495.1 Bacillota bacterium
ATCTTTTTTATGCTGTGATGACCTCAATTTGGACCATCTTCATGGCCTCCAGAGCCGTGTTGTGGCTTTCCTCTGTTACCCCTGCACAGCAGGAACCGTCCACGGTAATCTTAACTTCCGGAAAAGCTGCTTTTAAAATCATGGCATTGGAAATGACACAGATATCCGTACAAAGCCCGCAAAGCTCAATCTCCTCCACGGTCTCCCCGTAGGATTTTATAATTTCCGGCAGCTCCACACTGCCGAATGTCACCTTGTCCACCACAGTTTCTGCGTACGGTGCAAGTTCACTGCAGATCTGCCATCCGTCGGTGTCTTTCACGCAGTGCACCACCGGCAGTTTTTTCCCTTCCTGTGTAGACATATAATCATCGAAATGAGTATCCCTGGTAAAGATGATTCTGCCATCGAAGTTTTTCACTTTCTCTACAACCCCAGGTACGATGGCTTCTGCCATATGGCTTCCCAAGCTTCCCGTAATAAAATCCACCTGCATATCTACTACGATTAAATACTTCATAGAATCCTCCTTACTCCCAATCGGCCGGACCAGTCACTCCGGTGCTTTATTTCTTGTTTCTTCCGAAAATCAGTTTCCAGAAAAAGTCCGGCACACTTTTAAAGGATTTATCCTTTCTGGCCAGGTCCATATTGACCGCCGCTGCCGTGTTTACTTCCGGCAGTTCATAAAGCCCCTGTTCTCTCCGTTCTTCGTTTATGTCGTGGAGCATGTCCTTCGTGGTAATGGCCACCTTTCCGGAGTCATCATCTCCCTTGGGCCCGTTGATAATCAGGTACAGCATCACAAGAACGAGGAATGCTGCAAACCAGGTCATCGGGCTGTAAAAGTAGAATAAAATACCCTTCATTGTAATGCACCCCTTTCTTTATCATATTACAACATTTTATCATTGTAAATCCCTGAATTCTCTCTCCGCAAAAAAAAGAAGGGCCAACGCCCTTCCTTTTCCGTTTCTTTATTTGCCCTTCGATAACTGCTGCCTGAAATAATCAAATGTACAGCAGAAGGACTTATCCAGGTGTGCACAGCTGTTTGCAGCTGACCGCACATTGCCTGCCGGAATTTCATGAAGTCCCAGCTTCCGCCGCTCTTCATTAATGTCCTCCCTCAAATCATCGGATGTGATGATATATCTCTCTTTCATCTCAATCCCCCCTTGTTCTCCCCATGTTATATCATCCCATCGCTCTTGTAAATTACCAATTCCGTTCATATAAAAAAAGAGCGGCATCTTGGCAGATACCACTCTTTCAGGTTCTTTACTGGATTGCAGTTACTTCGTAGCCTGCTTCTGCGATAGCTGCCTTCAGCATTTCATCGGTTACGCCTTCTTCCACTTCGCAGTATGCAGATGCTGCTTCCAGATCAACGGTAGCAGTTACACCTTCCATTGCATTCAGCGCCTTTTCTGCGTGAGCCTGGCAGTGTTTGCACATCATTCCTTCGATGGTTAAAGTCTTTTTCATGATTGTTCCTCCTGTCGTTTCTTCGATTATATCATTTTCCGGTTCCCCGGCAAAATTATTAACGTTTGTGTATTCGCTCTCCGGCAGCGGATTCTTTTCGGCCTTCCTCTTCCAGACTCCGTCGGTGATGGTGCTTTCCGGCTTAAAGAGATTCAGCCGCAGCGCATTGGACACCACGCAGAAGCTGGATAAACTCATGGCCGCCGCCCCAAACATCGGATTCAGCAGCGGTCCGCCCAGAACATACCAGAGCCCCGCAGCCAGCGGAATACCGATAATGTTGTAGATGAATGCCCAGAAGAGATTTTGATGGATGTTGCGGATGACCTGGCGGGAAATTCGAATGCTGCGGACCACGTCCATCAGGCTGGATTTCATCAGCACCACATCGGCTGCATCGATGGCCACATCCGCCCCGGCACCGATGGCAATGCCCACGTCTGCACGGGTGAGAGCCGGTGCATCATTGATACCGTCCCCTACCATGGCCACACTGCCGCGCTCGCTGAGACTGCGGATGACCGCTTCCTTTTCCTGCGGCAGTACGTCGGAAACGACACCGTCCACACCGGTTTCCCGGGCAATCGCCGCAGCCGTTCTTCCGTTATCCCCGGTGAGCATGATAACTTCGATACCCATGTGCTGCAGCTCACGGATGGCCGCTGCACTGTCTTCCTTCACCACGTCCGCCACGGCGATGATGCCCAGCAGCTGATTTTCATATGCAAAGTAAAGCGGTGTCTTGCCTTCCCGGGCCAGTTCTGCTCCACGCTGTTCCATGGCTCTGCTCAGAAGTTTCTTTTCTTTCATCAGAGCTGCGTTTCCACCCCAGGCTTTATGGCCGGCGATGACACCTTCCACACCGGCACCTGGCAGTGCCTTGAATTCAGATGCGTTGGCAATACAGGTACCTTCCGGCAGGCGGTCTGTCATGTGATTTACGATGGCACGGGCCAGCGGGTGCTCGCTCGGTCCTTCCAAAGCACCAGCCGCCTGCAGCAGCTGATCCTCAGATACGCCGTCCGCACAGATAATGTCAGTAACATGCGGCTTGCCCTCGGTGATGGTGCCGGTTTTGTCCAGCACCACAGTCCGCACACGGCCCGCAGCTTCCAGAGAAGCCGCTGTTTTGAAGAGAATGCCGTGACGGGCAGAGAGTCCGTTGCCCACCATGATAGCAACCGGTGTAGCCAGGCCCAGGGCACATGGACAGCTGATCACCAGCACACTGATGGCTCTGGCCAGCGCAAAACCAAAGGCATTGCCTGCTGCCAGCCACACACCTCCGGTAATCACAGCGATTACGATGACAACCGGTACAAAGACACCGGAAACCTTATCGGCAATCTTTGCGATGGGAGCCTTGGTGGCCGCCGCATCTTCCACCATCTGAATGATCTGGCTGATGGTGGTGTCCTGACCCACACGGGTAGCACGGCATTTGAGGAAGCCGCTGGCGTTGATAGTAGCGCCGCTGACACGGCTGCCCGGCTCCTTGTCCACCGGAATGCTCTCGCCAGTCAGGGCCGATTCATCCACTGCGCTGGTTCCTTCCACCACTTCGCCATCCACCGGAATGCTTTCGCCGGGACGGACTACGAAGAGGTCGCCGACACTGACTTCCTCCACAGGCACCGTTGTCTCGACACCGTCGCGGAGCACATTGGCCGTCTTCGG
>JAFYKS010000035.1 GCA_017537495.1 Bacillota bacterium
ATATATGCACCTGTTGATGCTGCCGCTGCGCTGCCATCATCTGCAGGGTCAAATCCAGGTCCGCTGACCAGGCAGAGAATTTCACCGGTTTTCCAGTTGTACACAGCTGCCAGACCGCTGCGGCCTGCCAGTGCACGGTATGCAGTGCGGTTCAGTCTGGAATCCACGGTCAGGGAAACCTTCCGTCCGGTTCCCATAAAAATCCCCTTGGTTCCGGTAATAAAGTTATATCCGATCATTTTGCTGCGGAATGCAGAGTTTGCACCCGTTGCGATATTGCATCCTTTATCTCCGGTTACGTGAAGATTGGCGATGCGGATTTCCGGATCATCATGGTAATGCGCACCGTCACTGCTGTATTTCAGAAGCTGTACGCCATTGCGGTCATGTACAGCACCCACCGTCATCATGCCCTGATGGAACACGTGGTCATTGGCATAATAGGATGCCCATCTGCCGCCTTCCATGCCCAGACGTACTGTGAACAGTACCGAACCGGCCACCAGGAAGAGCACCAGAAGCAGACAGATAAAAGCTCTTCTTTCCAGTTTCTTCATAAGCGCTCACCTGCCTTTACTGCAATACTTGCCCTTTCACGGGTATCTGCTGACTTGAGGAATGCCAGAAGTGCCCAGGAAACCATCATGCTGGTACCGCCGTTGCTCACGAACGGGAAGGTAACTCCGGTAAACGGGAACAGGTCCACAGATCCGAACACATTGAGCATGGTTTGGAACACAAACATGCTCATGGCACCGCAGGCTGCGATGGTATAGAAAGTAGATCTGGCTTCCATGATGGAACGGACAGAGAAAACTGCCAGTGTCACAATGCAGAGCACCGCCATCAGGGCAATAATCAGACCCCACTCTTCAATCAGCATGCAGAAGACCATATCGGTATCTGCTGCCGCTACGGTTTCCAGCCATCCCTCGCCGGGACCCACACCAACCAGACCTCCGCTGGCAGCCGCACTCATGGCACGGCTTTGCTGGTATCCTGCAGCATCCACAAACTCAGGCTCCCACACATGGCCCCAGGATGCGAAACGGTTCGCAATATATGGTTTAAACCGGATAATAATCATTCCGCCGGCAAAAGCGGCACCCAGGAATAAAAACAGTTTTGAAAAGTCACCGCTTCGCAGGAATGCAATCACGACGAAAGTGACAAAGAAAATAATCGCCGTTCCGAAGTCCCCCATAATGGCCAAACAGCAGAAACAAAATCCGGAGAACAGCATGAATGTCCACAGGTTCTTCTTCTGGAAGAGCTCGTCCAGAGTTGCCGCTCCGATCCAGATGAAGGCCACCTTAACCATTTCAGAAGGCTGGAAGGAAAAAGCTCCTATCTGAATCCAGTTCTTCGCACCGAACACAAATGTGCCGAAGGTCAAGTTGAATATCAGCAGTGCCACTGCCCCCCAGAGAAGCAGCCAGCGCATTTTTTTCGTCAGATACAGACTGCGCAGCATCATGCACATGATAACCATGGCTGTCACACCCAAAGCAATAGCAATCAGCTGTTTTTTCAGGGCTGCCGGATTGGATGAAGCCACCACAGCCAGACACAGGGTGGAAAGGAAGAACGCGATGGTATCCATTTCAAAGGCAGTCTGCTTCAGCGCCCGCATTACGCCCAGGTACACCCACATGATAACCATAAGGCCGCCGAAGGCCATGATTACCTGAGAAAGAGCCTCCGCAGGCACTGCAATAGCCAACTGGAAGGCTGCCAGGAGCTGGAACAGTGTCAGCGCCGCAAAGGTCGGTCCCGCAGACATGGTCCGTGTATCCGACCGCCGCATATTGATATTATTATTCTTTTCTTCCAGACTGATCGGCAGAAGTGTACAGGTGGTTGCACCCATGCGGATTTCGTCGCCGTACTTCAGAGGAACCGGCTTCATCGGTTCTTCAATCTGCACATCGTTTAAGAAGCTTCCGTTTTTCGAACCTACATCACGGAAGGTCCAGTTTCCGCCGCCGTCTCTCATGAGCAGGCCGTGATTTCTGGACATTGCACGGTCTTTTACCACGATATCGCAGCTTCCGGTCCGTCCGATCACGTTTTCCCAGTGGGTCACCGGAACACTGATTTCCGTCAGTTCAAACTGATCATCCTTCAAAGGTTTCAGTGTTTCCAGATGGAGATATGCCCATACTTCAGCGTAGCTTTTATTCCGCAGCAGGCTCACGATGGACCGCAGCAAAATATACAGTGCCAGTGCAGCGAACACCCACCGTACCAGCTCCGTAAAAATCATTCCCATGAAAACACCTCCTTTTCCCTATATTTGCAGAAGGCCGGTTTACTGAATAAACCGGCCTTTAAAATTCTTCTTATTTTATTTTACTATTTTTTACGGCTTGCGTCCAGCATAATTCCAAGAATTGTTGCTGCTGCAAACAGAACCAGATAGAACAGTACCGGACAGGAGAAGGTACCGTTAGCCTGTGCTGCCAGGAATGGCTTGTAACCGTGAGAATATGCTGCTGCGAATACCATGAATGCACTTCCGATCATTGCCAGACCAGGAATCAGGAAACGCTTTACGAAGCCCAGTTCCTGATGCTTCTTCATGAACATGAAGAAGATTGGCAGATACAGCAGGTATGTGGTGATAATCGGCAGTTCAGAAGAGTCGAAGCCGAAAATACCGAACCAGTTATGCGGTGCCAGATTGCTTCCGTAGAAGTGAACCAGCCAGATTGCTGCAAACAGCAGACCGAAGATGGAGGAGTTGCCAGCCATCTTGGTAGCAGGGTCAACAACAGAGAACATTTCAGGCTTAGGTCCCTTGCCTCTTGCAGCCAGAGAGAACAGACCTCTGGTAGTTGCCAGCATCAGACCGTTCAGAGTACCTGCGCAGGAAACTGCGATGAACAGGTTCAGAATGTTACCGAATACGTTGCCGAAGATGTTCAGGAATGCAGAAGTTGCACCTTCATCCATCAGCTGCTGAGTAGTAGCACCACCAGCTACACCGATGAAGTAGAAGATATATACAGCCATGATAACCAGACCGCCTACAACCAGTGCAATCGGCAGGTTTCTCTTCGCATTCTTCAGTTCAGAGTTGATGGAAGTTGCGATAACCCAGCCTTCGTATGCAAATGCAGTAGATACAATTGCAGCAAACAGTGCATTGCCGGAAGCGCTTCCGGTTTCAGTTACAGCTGCCAGTGCTTCGCCGCTGAAGTTTTCAGCCAGCTGGCCGTTCATCAGACCGTAGATTACACCTACTACCATCATCAGACCCAGAGGAATCAGCTTTGCGAAGGTTGTAGTTACCTGGAACTTACCTGCCAGCTTTGGAGACAGTGCATTGATTGCATAAGCTCCGCACAGGAAGAACAGTGCCAGAACCATTGCTTCACTGCCGGTTACAGGACCGCCTTCAGTCATTGCGATTGCAGGATTTACAGAAGTGATGAATACCAGAGTATATCTTGCAGTCAGCCATGCCAGAACCCCTGTCATGGATGGGAAGTAAATTACCGCCATGAACCAGCCGATAATATATGCGTACTTTTCGCCAACCAGTGCTTCCGCATAGTCTACAACACCATTTACTTTTTCGTACATGGTAGCCATGATTGCAAATGCCAGAATACACGCCAGCATAATCAGACCGCCGATAATCCATGCTGCTACACCGACCTTCATGTCGCCGCCGGTAGCCTGCAGGATTGTCTGTGCCTTAAAGAACACGCCGGAACCGATTACGATACCGACTACCATACAGATTGCGGTGAGCAATCCGTAACGTTTTTCCATTTTGTTTTCGTTGCCCATAATTAACTCCTATAACTTTTGATATTTATTATAATTTGTCTAATCATAATAACAGAACTTTATTTTAACATAATTTTCTGAAATTTGCAATCCTCTGAAAAATATTGTATAATACTTTTATATGACTACAATACAGGAGGTATACCCCATGCAGTACACTGATTTCAAAGACTTAAAGATCTCCCGTCTGGGATTCGGTGCCATGCGTCTTCCAATGGATGCAGAAGGAAAAATTGAACCGGATCACGTACAGAAAATGGTAGATTACGCTTTAGCTCACGGTATCAACTATTTCGATACCGCTTATAAATATCACGCCGGTGAATCCGAAAATTACCTGGGCCGTGCCCTGGCAAAACATCCGCGCGAAAGCTTCTTCCTGGCAGACAAGATGCCATCCTGGCTGTGCGCTGAAGAATCTGATGTAAAGAAGATTTTCGAAGAGCAGCTCGGAAAGTGCGGCGTGGAATATTTCGACTTCTACCTGATGCACAACGTGGATGAAGAAGGCTGGGATGACATCGTAAAACTGCACATCTTCGAACACCTGAAGGAAGAAAAGGGAGCAGGCCGCATCCGCCATCTGGGCGCATCCTTCCACTGCTCCGCTGAATTCCTGGATAAGGTCCTTTCCACATACGATGACTATATCGAATTCGTACAGCTGCAGATCAACTATTTTGACTGGGAATACGACAAGGCATACGAATACTATGATGTGGCACGCAAGCATGAAAAGCCAATCATCATCATGGAACCGGTACGCGGCGGTATGCTGGCTAACCCAATGAGTGAAGAAGCCTGCAGACTGCTGGACGAAGCGGCTGCTGAAGGCAGCGCATGCAGAGCAGCGGAAGGCAAGGCAAACTACGCAGCTTATGCACTGAAGTTCTGTAACGAGCTGCCAGGCATCCTGACTACCCTGTCCGGCATGTCCACCTACGAACAGCTTGTGGACAACATCAATACCTTCGAAGCACCTGACATGACTACAGAAGAAAAGGCCGCTGTAGATGCTGCTGCCAAGGCAATTCAGAGCGATATCATCATCCCTTGCACCGCATGCAACTACTGTGACGAATGTCCTTCCGGCATCAAGATTCCTGAAATCTTCAAGATGTACAATGTGGCTGCATCCAAGGGCTTCCATCACATCTGGGGCTCCTTATCCGGCCAGTACTACGGTCTGGAAACCACTGCTTCTGCCTGCATCGAATGCGGTGCATGCGAATCCCACTGCCCACAGAAGATTCAGATTATCGAAGAGCTGAAGAAGATCGACGCAAAATACGCTCATCTGAAGGAAATCGGGGAATAGTAATATCTGAACTTCATCCGGATTCATGAAAAATACTCCTTTTAGCGATATTTCCACAAAAAGGAGTACACAAACAGCTTATTTGTGATATAAAACAAGATAAAAACACGATTTCAGCATAT
>JAFYKS010000405.1 GCA_017537495.1 Bacillota bacterium
ACCGCAGAAAAGATAAGCATGGCCAATTCTATTTGCCTTTATTTGGTTTTGCAAAGTCGTTACAATATGCTCCTGCCCCTTTACTTCCGAAAATTCCGCAGGGCGGAATTTTCGGTATAAGGCTACATATGACATATACTAATCTCCAAAGCTGATTCCAATCAGTTTTGCTTCTTTAATAATCTGAGAATCCGGATCTACATATTTCAGTTTTCCGGCTGTTTCTTCCAACGGAATTCTCTTTGTTTCGTTGTTTACGATACCAATCATCACACCAAACTGGCCATCGATGATAGACTGTGCACAAGCTGCACCAAGTCTTGTGGAAAGCACTCTGTCGTATGGACATGGGCTTCCGCCTCGCTGCGTATGTCCCGGAACTGTGACACGAACTTCTGAACCAAGTCTCTTTGTCAGTTCATCAGCGATTTCGTAGGATACTGCAGGATATTTATAAGTTTCCATAAATTTCTTCAGTTCCTTTTTAGACATTTTAGCACGTTCCTTTGGAATCGCACCTTCTGCCACTGCAAGGATTGTAAATCCTTTTTTATTTTTATTACGTTTTTCGATTGCTTTACAAACTTTATCAATATCGTATGGGATTTCCGGAAGGAGAATGATATCTGCACCACCTGCAATACCTGCATGAAGTGTCAGCTGTCCTACCTTATGTCCCATAACTTCCACGATAAATACACGACCGTGAGAAGCTGCTGTTGTATGGATACAGTCAATGGCATCCGTTGCAATGTCTACTGCACTCTGGAAACCAAAAGTCATATCGGTTGCCCAGATATCGTTATCGATGGTCTTTGGCATATGAATAACATTCAACCCTTCTTCTCTTAAAAGGTTGGCTGTCTTCTGTGTACCATTTCCGCCTAAAATAACAAGACAGTCCAGACGAAGCTTATGATAATTCTGTTTCATCGCCTCTACTTTATCCAAACCGTTTTTATCCGGAATACGCATTTCTTTAAATGGTGCACGGGAGCTTCCGATAATTGTTCCGCCCTTTGTTAAAATACCGGAAAAATCCTTTGGTCCTAATAATCTGTAATTTCCGTAAATCAGTCCTTTGTACCCTTCTTCGAATCCGTAAATTTCTACTTCATCATAATAGTTACAAATCCCCTTTACGATTCCTCTCATTGTGGCGTTCAATGCCTGACAATCGCCACCGCTTGTCAACAAACCAATACGTTTCATAGTTTCGCCCTTTCTACTGCCATCTTTTCCCCCGCATGACAGTGTCTATGGAATTCAAAAACTCCATATCTGTAATATATGCTGATTATATCGCATTTTCCCTTTAATTCCAAGGGCAAAAATCTGAAACCTTTTCTTCGGACACTTCACGTATTTTCGAAACACGCATCTTTCACGGGACGCGTATACATATACTGCCCTCGCCACGCAGGCGTCGTCGCCTTCAACTAGTCTAAGTACTTCTAATCGCTCACGGGTGCGGCCGTTTCGCGAAGAAGTACTAAGACGGATTTTACGGCTCCTTTGGCCGAATGCTGAGCGAGAGCGGCATATGTATGCGCTGTTCCACGAATATTGCGCGTTTTGAAACATATTGCCGAAGAACCGCTGTACCGACTGCGACTGTTCCGTGAAGCGTTAAGCGGAAGAGTCCGAAAATCACCTCTTAGAAAGCACTCCGCGAAACACCCAATGGTGTGAGTGGTTAGTGCTTCTTAGAGGAAGTTGAGGAGAATGGAGCCTGCGTAACGGAGCAATCGTAGTTGGGGCAGCGTATTTTTAGAGAAATGTGTTTCAAAACGTGTAAAATAGAAAAGCCCGGAACTTCTGTTCCGAGCGTATCATTTATTTTTAAATCCGCACATTCTGCTTCGAACGCTCACCCTGAACGTTACCCTGGCAGTTAACTCGGCCCGAGCACCCTCACGGCACCCAGAGGTCCCTGCTTAGTGCTGCTGCATTCCTGCCCTGACACGGTTCACAGGTCTCCGTCGCGTAAGACCCAGACGTCAACGCCACTTACCAGGGGCAGCTTCACAATGAAACGCCCTCTGCAGAATATCACCCCTACTATAGCGGATTGTAGGTACAAGGCACCGCTACCGCCCCGGCTGTACGGAAACTTTATGACTGTTTCACGAGTGTTTAGTATAACGGTTTTACTCTACTTTGTCAACATTGACAATTTTACTGTTTTTCTTCTTTTCACGAAGTTCTCTAAAGAATCCGCTCATCAGTGCACTGCATTCTTCCTGAAGCACTCCTTCGGTCAGCTCTACCTGATGGTTAAATTCACTCATTTGCAAGAGATTGATCACTGATCCGGCACATCCTGCTTTCGCATTTCTACTGCCCATGACCACCCTGTCTACACGCGCCTGCACAATGGCACCGGCACACATCTGACATGGTTCCAGAGTCACGTACATCGTACAGCCTTCCAGCCGCCAGTCGCCCATTACCTTTGCCGCTTTTCGAATGGCAAGAATTTCCGCATGGGAAAGTGTAGATTTATCGATATTTCTTCGATTGTATCCTCTGGCAATAATCTTTCCTTCGTAT
>JAFYKS010000406.1 GCA_017537495.1 Bacillota bacterium
AGAGCACCTGACTCTTAATCAGGGTGTCCAGGGTTCGAACCCCTGAGGATCCACCAATTGCTGAAAACAGGCGTAAGGCCTGTTTTTTCATGCGACTACAGCGGTGAAATTCCGCTGATTACATATATTTTACATAGATTTTTACATATATTTACAATTTTCAAACTGCCCGCGAGGGTGGGCAAGTGAAACCCAAGTTACCGTCAAACAGAGGATGTTTGGCGTTTTTTTATTGTCAAAATTGTGGTATAATGATAAAAAGAACGCAATATGTCGAAAAGGAGTTTGCTTATGATTCGATTTTATCAGGATAAAATAAAAACCGC
This sequence comes from Bacillota bacterium, assembly GCA_017537495.1. Taxonomy (GTDB): domain Bacteria; phylum Bacillota; class Clostridia; order Peptostreptococcales; family Anaerovoracaceae; genus RGIG7179. The sequence continues at coordinate 327 of JAFYKS010000406.1, forward strand.
AGCAGAAGCGGTGAAGTGTGTCAAGTCCGGTGACCGTGTGTACGTGGGAACCGCCAGCAGTTTTGCATATGAGCTGATGGATGCTCTGTGGGAGCGCAGAGATGAACTGGAGAATGTAACCATTCTCTGCAGTATGTCCCTGAAAGCCTCCAAGATGTTCGGTACGCCGCATGATGAACGCAATCCGTTCTCTATCGAAACCTTCTTCCTGGGGGCCAGAGAACGTGTGGCTCACAGAAAGCACGGTATGCCGATGAACTTTACATCCTTCCATCTGAGCCAGGTGGATATCTGGTGCCGTGAAGTGGCACGTCCGGACGTGTGCTTCCTGGAAGTGACCCGCCCTGATGAAGACGGTTATGTATCCTTCGGCCCAAGCGGCGGATGCATGTACACCTATCTGATTGAAAAGGCGAAGACCGTAGTGCTGGAATGCAACGCACAGACACCATATATTTTGGGGGATGAAACCGGCCGCATGCATATTTCCTGCGCAGACGCCATGATTCTCACCGACAGCGAAGTATCCCCGCTGCCAAACGAAGAAGTGGATGAGGTTTCTCAGAAGATTTCCGACCTGGTGCTGGCGGAAGTGCCGGATGGCGCGACGATTCAGCTGGGTCTGGGCAAAGTATCCACTGCCATCGGTTACGGCCTCATGGAACGTAACGACCTGGGTATCTTCTCCGAGCTGTTCAGCGAACCGATGATGCACCTGATGAAGAACGGTAACGTAAACAACACCGCAAAGGGCTTCATGGACGGCAAGTCTGTATTCGCCTTCTCTCTAGGAACCCGTGAAATGTACGAATATATGGACCGGAACCCGCTGATTTACAACTGTCCGTTCCCCTTCGTCAATGATCCGGTGAACATTGCGAAAAACAAGCGCGTCATGTCTATTACTACTGCAATGTCCGTGGACCTGTTTGGTCAGGTGGCGGCGGACTACATGGGCTGGACCCAGCAAAGCGCGGTAGGCGGACAGCTGGACTTCGTCAAGGGTGCGCAGATGTCTGAAGGCGGCAAGTCTATTATCGCCCTGGCTTCAACCATGGAAAAGAACGGCAAGCTGGAAAGCAAAATCTGCCTCAACTTCCCGGTGGGTACCGCAGTGACCACACCACGTTCCGAAGTGCAGTACGTGGCTACAGAGTACGGCTGTATCAACCTGAAGCACCTGAATATGGCAGACCGCGTACGCGCCATG
>JAFYKS010000407.1 GCA_017537495.1 Bacillota bacterium
GACTTCACCTCATATCAAAAGAAATCCTCGCAAAGCGAGGACTTCTAAGTTGTGTCGATTATTATTTGAATTGAACCGCCGTATGCCGAACGGCACGTGCGGTGGTGTGAAAGGGGCTACAAGTTAGCCCCTATTCAATTTATTTTCTTCGAATCATGGTCTTCAGCATGTGAATTTCAGCTGCTTCTGCACCTGCTTCGGGATTTCGTGTCATGAAAGCGTGGAAAATGGCACGGTGTTCTTCCAGAACGGTGGTCAGGTAGTTGGCAGGATAACGACTGTTGGATGCCGCGTACTTCAGATAGAAGTTGTATCTGTGCAGGGTCTTCTCCATTTCACGGTTGTGGCAGGCACGGTAGATGATGGTATCGAAACCGTTATTGATTCGGAGCATTTTTTCCAGGTCATCACTCATGGTGTAGAATTCCATGAACTCAAAGGTCTGCTGCAGCATGTCCAGCTCATCATCTGTGATACGTTCGATTGCCCAGCGGATGCACTGAATTTCCAGAGCACTCTTCATTACGTAAAAGTCATCGATATTCTGCTCAGTAAATCCTTTTACGAAGGCTCCGCGGTTTGGAATGGTTTCAATCAGACCTTCCGATTCGATTCTCCGCAAAATTTCCCGGATCGGCGTTCTGCTGATTCCGTACTTATCGCAGAGGTCCTGCTCCACGATACGCTGACCGGTACGAAGTCTGCCGGAAAGTATTTCAATCTTTATTTCTTCTTCTATTTTCTGTGCTTTCGTCTTTTTTTCCTGATAGTCGTTGCTCAGGAAGTCCAGGTTCATCATTGGCATAGTGAAAATCTCCTGATAATTTAAGTGGATTGTATACAATTTAATTTATCATATCATGTCGAAATATGTTCGTCAAGTGGACTGTTTTATGGTATAATATCAAGATTAAAGAGGTGAAATTATGATTAAAAGTGAAGATATAAAAGAAATATTAGACAGACTGGAAGCACAGTATCCGGAAGCAGAATGTGCCCTCCATCATCAGAACGTTTTTCAGCTCATCGTGGCGGTCGCATTGTCTGCACAGACCACAGATAAGAGCGTGAATCAGGTGACTCCGGCACTCTTTGATGCTTATCCTGACGCTGAAGCACTTGCAGCTGCGGAACCGGCTGAAGTGGAAGAATACATTAAGCGGATTGGCATGTACCGTACCAAGGCGAAGAACATCGTTGGCCTTGCAAAATCTCTTGTGGCAGACCACGGCGGTCAGGTGCCGGAAGATTACGACGCACTGGTGGCGCTGCCAGGTGTCGGCAGAAAGACTGCCAATGTGGTTCTGTCTGTAGGTTTTGGTCATCAGAGAATTGCGGTGGATACACACGTATTCCGTGTGGCTAACCGTATTGGCCTGGTAGAGGCAAAGGATGTGCTGAAGACGGAACTGGGGCTCATGGAACGGATTCCGGAAGAACGATGGTCCAGAACTCACCACAGTCTGATTTTCCACGGACGGCAGTGCTGCGATGCCAGAAAGCCGCAGTGCCAAGCCTGCGTGATTGCAGAGTTTTGCGAATACTTGAACAAAACGGAAGGATAGTCTTATGAATAACCGTCTGGATATACTGGTCAGCCAGCTGCAGAATCAGCTCCGCTCCATTAATGCGGAAGCTGAGGCCTGGAAGGCACAGAACGAAGAAAAACTGAAAAATACCATCAGCATAAAGACAAATGAAACTTCTGCGCCCCTGAAGGCATTAAAAGCAGAACTTCTGGATCTGGAAAGCAAGCAGTCCACGATTAAGAAGTACTATACAGCCTACTTTGGAGAGGCATCTCAATCTGTACAGAAATCAACTTACTGCCAGCCTGTACCTGTAAACATGACTCTGTATAAGAATCAGCTGGCAAATCCTAATATGAAGCAGGCTGCTGACAATATTGTCAACATGGCACGCAGTAATCTGAAATATCTGGAAATTCAGATTGATGAAC
>JAFYKS010000408.1 GCA_017537495.1 Bacillota bacterium
CACCTTCAATAGATAAATCCGGTGACAATAGCGGGGAGGCCACACCTGTTCCCATCTCGAACACAGAAGTTAAGCTCCTTAGCGCCGATGATACTTGGTGGGAAGCTGCCTGGGAAAGTAGGACGTTGCCGGTTTTTTATTTCTATTAAAACATATGATGGTATAAAAAACTGCGCAGAGTGCGTAGCACGGGCGCCTTTTTTATTTGGCTCAGCATACGCTGAGTTTTTTATTTTTTGTATATGCAGGCTGTGCCTGCTTTTTTATTCTTTGAATTATGTGAGAGTTGTGGTATAATGTTACTATCTATGTATATGTGGAGGACAGGCATTATGACCTTTTTGAAAATAGTATTTGCGGCACTGCTTTGTCTGCCGATGCTTCTGCTTGTTATTCATTTCTTACTTAAGCTGGTCGAGGAAGTACTGACCAGTGTGGAGAACTCTTCCAATGTAAGATACAGAACTCACGAACCAAGAAGGAGAAGACCATGAGAAAAGGTGTTTTTATTTCGATAGAAGGACCGGATGGATCAGGAAAGTCTACACAGATTGAAAATATAAAGAAGTTTTTTGCTGACAGAAACATGGAAGTTGTTTTTACCAGAGAACCCGGAGGAACTGCCATTGGCGAAAGAATCAGGGAGATTTTGCTGGACAAAAACTGCACGGAAATGGATTACATGACGGAGGCCATGCTGTATGTAGCTTCCCGTGCACAGCATGTGGCACAGGTGATTAAACCGGCGATTGCTGAGGGGAAGGTTGTGGTCTGCGATCGCTTTGTTGATTCCAGTATTGCATATCAGGGATATGGAAGACACCTTGGCGATTCTGTTCGGATTATCAACGAGTATGCGGTGGCAGGATGTATGCCGGATGTTACATTTTTGCTCAAGGTGGATCCGGATACAGGAAAAGGCAGAATTAAATCAAGAGTTACCAGCGGCCAGGCAGAAGACCGTCTGGATGCGGAAAAGACGGCATTTCATCAGGAAGTATATAATGGCTATCTTGCACTGGAAGCACAGTATCCGCAGCGTATTTTGGGAATTGATGCCAGCCGCAGCATAGAGGAAATCAAGTCTGAAATCTGTGGTAAACTGGAGGACATTTTAAGTCATGTCACTGAATAACTGGACTGCAGACCGTAAACTGGCGGAAAGAATCCGCAGCAGTGTTACGTCGGGCAATGTGTTTCATGCATATATTATCGAGGGCGATACCTGTGTGGATAAGGTGGCCTTTGCCAAAGATATGCTGAAGGCAATTATGTGCAGGGAAAATCCTGGTATAGGGTGCGAAGAATGCATCGACTGCAGAAAAATTGCTCATGATAACTATGAAGACTTATATTTTATCGAGTCCGATGGGCTTTCGGTAAAAGATGAAGCCGTTTTCCAGCTCCAGGAAAAACTGAAGCTGAAACCGAGCGGCGGTACCCGCAATCTTGCTGTTATCAAGGATGCGGATACTATGACGGTTCGGGCACAGAACCGTCTGCTGAAGACTCTGGAAGAACCGACTCCGGGTACAGTGATTATCCTGCTTTCTGAAAACAGAGATAATCTTCTGGAGACAATCCGTTCACGCTGTGTGGCTTACCGGCTGAACAGCCTGGAAACGGATTTGAATCAGCTGCAGATGGAAGGTGCCTCTGTTATTGTGGAAGCTGTGATGGAAGGTGAAAACTTCCATAGGATGAAAGAACTGCTGGGTCGGTATATGAAAACCCGTGATGATGCTTTTCAGCTGCTGGACGGGATGGAGAGAATTTACCGCGACTTTCTCGTAGGTAAGGACCTGCGGGGAAGACTTATGAAACGTGAAAACATTTTCAGGCATATTGAACTGATTGAGGAGGCACGGCGTGACTTGGTCATGAAGGTGAATTACAATTATGCCATGAAGAATTTGATTATAAAAATTGGAGGATAAAATGGTAAGAGTTGCTGGTGTAAGATTTAAGACCGCAGGAAAGATATATTACTTCGATCCCGATGAATTCGAAGTGAAAAATGGTGACAATGTTATCGTAGAAACAGCCAGGGGCATGGAATACGGTACAGTAACCATGGATGTGCAGGAAGTGGATGACCACGAAATCGTGTCTCCACTGAAAAAAATCATCCGTATTGCTACTCCGGAAGATGATAAGAAGCACAAGGAAAATGTAAAGAAGAAAGAGCGTGCACTGCAGCTTTGTCAGGAAAAGATCGACAAGCACGGTCTGGTGATGAAGCTGATTGACGTGGAATATACCTTCGACAACAGCAAGATTATTTTCTACTTTACTGCTGACGGCCGCGTAGACTTCCGTGAACTGGTAAAGGATCTGGCAAGTGTGTTCAAAATGCGTATCGAACTGCGCCAGATTGGTGTTAGAGACGAAGCTAAGATGATGGGCGGCATCGGCGGCTGCGGCAGATCTCTGTGCTGCAACAGCTGGCTGGCAGATTTTGAGCCGGTTTCCATCAAGATGGCAAAGGTGCAGAATCTGTCCCTGAATCCGACAAAAATTTCCGGAATCTGCGGACGTCTCATGTGCTGCCTGAAGTACGAAAACGATATCTATATGGAAATGCGCAAGGGTATGCCGGAAGTTGGCGAACGCATCAAGACACCGGATGGTCTGGCTAAGGTTATCGATACCAATATTCTGGAAGATATTATCCGCGTTCGCCTGTATGTGGATGAAAAGCCGGACAACGGCCGCAGAGGCAAGGACAAGGATAAGGACGGTAAGGATGAACAGCATCAGCATCCGGAAGAAAAGCTGTCCAGTGATGTTTATGTATATCACAAGAAGGATATCCGCCGCATCGAAAAGCGCCATAACAAGGAAAGAAATCTGTTTGAGGGCGTGGATGCAGCAACCATGAAGGAAATTCAGCAGCTGATTAAAGACTGATAAACAGATTGCAGATAGACGATATGAGTGAAACTATGATGGAAAAGAAAATGGAACCGGAGCTGTTTGAAGGTGAACGGCTGGATGAAATCGGTTTTGGCGGACTGACGCTGGTCCAGAAACCAGAGGAATTCTGCTATGGAGTGGATGCAGTGATTCTGGCGGATTTTGCGGCAAAATACGCCCGCAAATCATTCCGTGCTGCAATAGACCTGGGAACCGGAACCGGAATTATCCCGCTGATTCTGTCCTATAAGACAGAAATTCCGAAAATTACCGGGATCGAAGTTCAGAAGGACTCCTTTGACCGTGCCATGCGGAACACAAAGAATAACGGACTGGAAGGCAGAGTTGGCTTCATTCATGGCGATGTGAAGGATTTCAGGACCGGATGGGGCAAAGAACTTCAGGGGAGCTGCGATCTGGTAACCAGCAATCCGCCTTATACAGCAGGAAACAGTGGACTGACCAGTTCCAATCCTGCCAAGCTGATTGCCCGCCATGAGACAACGGCAGACCTGGAAGATTTCATGAAATGTGCAGCTTGGCTGCTTCGTGACAAGGGCGAGTTTTTTATGGTGCACAGACCATCCCGAATCGTGGATATCTGCTGTCTAGGACGGCAGCATGGTCTGGAAGTGAAGGAACTTCAGTTTGTCAGCCCGAACAGAGAAGGAAAACCGAATATTATTCTGGTACATATGGTGAAGGGCGGAGGCAGAGAAGCAAAGATGTTCCCTCCTCTGTACGTATATGATATGGAAGGAAATTATACACCGGAACTGCTGGAAGCTTACCGTTAAGCTGACGGAATCCGGTTACAGAATGCGGCATACCAAAAGAGAGACGATGACTCCGGTGAAATATCCGATGAGCCCGCCTTTCAGGGTGTGCCGCATATTTTTTGCGTGGGTGACACCGAAATAGAGAGCGAGAACGTAGATGATGGTTTCACATCCTCCGGACATGACACAGGCCACACGTCCGGCATAGGAATCAGGACCGGCGGTTTCCATAATGTTCTGCACAATCATAAGGGATCCGCTTCCGGAAACGGCCCGCAGGAAGATAAGAGGAAGAAGATCAGGCGGAATTCCAAGCAAGGTAAACAGGGGTTGAAAAATCAGATTGATGAGGCCCATCAGTCCCGAGGCGCTGAGGCAGTTAATGGCCAGAAAAATACCAATCAGAAAAGGAAGAATTTCAAAGGCTGTGGTGAGACCTTTTCTGGCTCCTTCTATGAAATAATCGTAGACAGGGGCTTTTTTTATGAGTCCGTAAGCGATGATGACGGCTGCCATGGCAGGGATGAAGCCTGCGGTGATGAGGTAAAGGATACCGGACATATTCATGATCTCCTTTCAAGTATTTTGCAGGCCAGGATGGATACAATGACAGTAGAGCCTGCGGTGATAAGGGAGGGAAGAATCACCGAATAGGGATCAGAAGAACCCATATCAGAACGGATCTGCAGCATCATAACCGGGATGACCGGGGCAAAGGCCATGTTGACTACGGCGAAGGTGCACATATCGTTGCTGGCAGATGGGGCATGGTGGTTTTCAGCATCCAGTTTTTCCATGGTCCGAAGTGCGAACACAGTAGAACTGTTTCCTGCACCGAAAAGATTAGCCATGAAACTCATGACAATGGAAGACAGTGCTTCCTTATTCTTAAGACGGGGAAAGAGAAGTCTGGTAACGGGAAGCAGGATGCGGGACATTTTGCTGATCAGTCCGGTACGTTCGGCAACCTCCATAAGCCCGCTCCACATGGCCATGATACCTGCCAGGCGGATCATGAACTGAACAGCCTCTCCGGAACTTTCAGTCAGTGTTTCGCTGAACAGAGGAAGACGCCCGGAAATACAGGCATAAAGGAAAGACAGGAGAAAGATGGCAGACCAGGCAGTGTTCATCATAAGCAGACTCCTTTCTGAGGCGGTTTCTGTAATATATGAATCACAGACCAAAAGAAGACCTGCAGCCTGCAGTGGCAGTATCTGCCACCGGGGGAGGTTAAAAAATGGGTTGCAATTATTTCCAGTTTTGGGTTATAATAAAGGAAGCGAGCGAGGAGGGAATGACTATGACCATTACAATTACGCCACAGGGACTGGCATTGGGTGTTATCGTTTTGCTGGCAGTAATTCTGCTGGTTTATCTGATTCTGCTTCTGAGAAAAGTGATTGAGACACTGAAAGTGGTTGATACACTGCTTGAAGATGCCAAGTCCATGACAGAGGTTGCATCACGCCGTACGAAAGATCTGGACGGCATGGTGGATGGAATTGTAGAAGCAGCCGGTATTATGGCAGATGGAGTGAAGGGGAATCAGAACATCGCCAAGGCTGCATCCGGCATTGTAAATGCTACTGCTTCCTGCGTCGGTATTATTAAAGGGAAAAAGGCTGATAAGGAAGCAAGCTGTAAGTAGGGTAAATAAAGGAGGAAACGAAAATGAAAGCAACAGGAATCGTTAGACCGGTAGATCCGCTGGGCAGAGTGGTTATTCCGGTTGAACTGAGAAGAAATCTGGGAATCAAGACTGACGACTCTCTGGAAGTGTTTGTTGACGGAGATTATATTATGCTGAAAAAATATGAGCCTGCATGCATCTTCTGCGGCAATGCCAAGGAAGTGCACAGCATTCACGGAAAGAATATCTGTACTGCCTGCCTTGAAGAACTGAAATCCTTATAGGCTGGAGGACTGAAGTGGCTAAATATATTGTACATCAAAGCGGCCCGTTAAAGGGCGAAGTGGTAGTCAGCGGTGCAAAGAATGCGGTTCTTCCGCTTATGGCTGCGACACTGCTTACGGAAGAGGAATGCATCATTCGTGACGTTCCGCAGCTGCGGGACGTGGTTTTCATGAAGGAAATTCTTGCTTCTATGGGGTCTGCCGTTAAGGAACTGGATGAAAATACAATTTCCGTTGAGACCAGAGATATTATTACAACTGAAGCAAGATTTGATCTGGTAAACAAGATGCGTGCATCCATTCTGATTATGGGACCGCTGCTGGCCAGAAAAGGCCGTGCCAGAATTCCTCTGCCGGGTGGCTGTGCCATCGGTGCCCGCCCAATTGACCTTCATCTGAAGGGATTTGAGGCACTGGGTGCAGACATTATCTTCAATGAGGCAGAAAGTTATGTGGAAGCGAGAGCTGGCGGACAGGGCCTCATTGGCGACAGCATTTATCTGGACATGCCGAGCGTAGGTGCGACCGAGAACATTATGATGGCTGCAGTACTTGCAGAGGGAACTACCTACATTGAAAATGCGGCGAAGGAACCTGAAATTATTGACCTGGCAAACCTTCTGAATAAGATGGGTGCGAAAATCAAGGGCGCAGGTACTGATACCATTAAGATTGAAGGTGTTCAGCGTCTGGGCGGCGCCAAGCATACTGTAATTCCTGACCGTATTGAAGCAGGAACTTTCATGCTGGCAGCAGCAGTAACCAAAGGCAATGTGACCATAAACAATGTAGTTCCGGAACATCTGAAGCCGATTATCGCCAAGCTGCGTGAATGCGGCGTGCGTGTGGCGACAACTGACGATACTGTAACGGTAAGGGGCGATTTGGGTCCGCAGAATTCTACAGACCTTATGACTCTGCCGCATCCGGGATTCCCGACAGACATTCAGTCTCCATTCATGGCGTTCCTGTCCATGGTAAATGGAACAAGTACTGTGAAGGAAACCGTATTCGAAAATCGTTTCATGCATGTAAGCCAGCTGCGTAAGATGGGTGCCAATATCGAAACTGCCGGAAATAAGGCAATTATCAGAGGCGTTACCAATCTGAGAGGAACGCAGGTTATGGCTACAGACCTGAGAGCGGGTGCTGCACTGGTACTGGCAGGGCTGGTTGCAGAAGGCACTACTGAGATTTCTGAAATTTATCATATCGAACGCGGATATGAAAAGTTTATTGAGAAATTTGCAGGTCTGGGTGCGAAAATTGAAAAGATTGAAGATTAACTTCAGATAAGAAAAGGACAGGTTTGCGGACCTGTCCTTTTTATGTGCATTATTACGTATAAATCAGTTACCAGAGCTTGAAAATCTGCAGTGCCCGGCGGGCGATGCGGTAGAGAGGTGTCTCCAGAACCTTGCGGGCTTCTGTAAGCTGCGCAGGAATATCGATGTGCTGCGGACAGTGACGGGTGCACTTGCCGCATCCGGTGCACTGGAAGGCTCCGCTTGGAGACTTTCGCATCAGTGTAGTCTTCAGATATTCCATTCTTGCCTTCTGACGTGTATCGCTGGCAGATACATTGTAGCAGTGGAAAACACCTGGAATATCCACACCGGCAGGGCATGGCTGGCAGTAGCCGCAGCCGGTACAGCCAACTTTTGTATTTTTTGCGATGACGCCTTTAACTTCTTCGATAAGCAGCC
>JAFYKS010000409.1 GCA_017537495.1 Bacillota bacterium
CCACTGCCTCCGCAGCACAGATTGCACAGCACGAAGTAACCGCACATCTGCATACAGTGATTGCTTCCGCCCATGGTCGGATTGCCGCCGTAGTGGGCGCTTCTCTGCTGGTAGCGCTGGCCGCCGCCCTGCAGCTGATTCAGCAGCATGGCATAATTATAGTTATTCGGCTCAAAAGCACAGGCTGTTTTCGCATGTTCCAGAGCAATCGCATTGTTTCCCAGCTTATAATTGGCAAAAGCACTGTAGTAATACCATGGTCCCTTGCGGTCCTGTACCTGTTCCAGCACATTAAGCCCTTCTCTGTAATAGCCGCTCTGAATGTAGTTCAGTGCAGAACGCAGATACTGATCATCCTGAGTTTCCGCACGGCCTGCAGTCTGCCCGCCATAGCTGTAACCGCCAAATCCCCAGAAATCCTCTGCAGAAGGCTGTCCTTTGCCCTGACGCTGGTCCATGATCGTCTTATAGGCCTGCTGCACTTCCTTGAACTTCTCTTCATAAGCATCCTTATTTGGATTGTTCACATTGGCATCAGGATGATACTTTCTGCTCAGCTGGCGGTATGCCTTTTTAATTTCATCTTCTGTAGCGTCATAGGAGACACCGAGTATTTCATAAGGATTCATACTTATTTCTGTTCCTCTTTCTTCTCTTCTGCATTAGTTCTTTTATTCTTAACCTGCTCATATCTCACCCATACACCTGAGTAGAGAATATTCCGCAGGATTTCCGCGCTTTCCACCAGAGGAAGCCGTTCAAAAGCGTCTGTACATTCGCCCATCATCAGCATCATCAGCTGCAGCACCTGCTCATCAAAACCTTCCGTACTGCACAGCTCACGGAACGGATTATAGTCACCCGTTTTCAGGTCTTTTTCGATGTCCTCATAGGCATCCATCAGGTAAATAAATTTTCCCAGATAGAACCCCACTTTGTACAGGTCATCCTTCCAGAAGTCATCCTGATAAGAGAAGATTTCCCCCATAATCTCGCCGAAGATTTTAGCCACTTTGTCAATTGGCGTATTCTTCGCACTTTCCACAATAGACAGCTGGTTCAGCTTCTTCTCCACGAAAGCCGCCTTTTCCGGATACTGGTCCCGAACACGCTTCATTTTCGGTGCCATGAGTTTTGCCAGGAACCACCGTGACAGCTTTTTCTCGTCGTGCCAGTCGTCCATACACTTATGGTAGCTGAGCAAAATCGTCATATCAGCACAGTAGTCGCTGGCTTTCGATGTACGCTGGCAGTGCTTCTTCACCGGATGCATCATGCACCGGCAGCACTGCTGCTCTTCCTTCATGTCATACAAATCGCTCAGAAGCATAACCAGAAAGGTCATGTCGTAAGTCAGCATGGAACGTCCCAAAATGCCATACCTTTTCAGCGATTCGCAAAGCCCGCAGTAATAACTTCTGTAGACTTCAAATTCTCTGATTTTCAATTCTGGTTTATTTATCATAATATATCCGAACATGGATGTCAAACCTCCCTTTTGCATTCTTTTAAAATGCTTCTTTTATTCTAATTGAAATCGGCAGAATATGTGTGTACGTTCTGTGAAATATTGAAAAAAAGCCACTTTCACACGTAAAACTGGACATACATGCTAAAATCGTGTATAATATTTGGGCGTATAATTTATACGCTTCGAACCCGAACAAAGGAGAATATCTTATGTATAAGAAACTTATTGCTATGGCTGTGTCCCTGGCTATGGTTTTCAGTACTGCGGCGCCTGCCTTCGCATCCTCTGATGCGGAAGCACCAGAAGACACCATGCTTCCGGCAATTTCCCTGAATCCATATATGCCGAAGGACACAGAGATCCCGGAAATACCGGAAGAAACAGAAACTTTGCCGGAAGAACCGGAAGCTCCTGCTTCAGAGCCGGAACAGCCGGAAGTACCGGAAACTCCGGAAGAGCCTGAAACAGAAGTTTTGCCGGAAGAACCTGCTGAACCGGAAACACCTGCTGATGAAGAATCTGCTGAACCGGAAACACCTGCTGAAAAGCCAGAGGAACCTACTGAGGAACCGGAAGATGACGATGAAGAAGAAATCGATAAGGAGGCAGAAGCTGAAAAGAAAGCTGCAATCCGTTACAGAAACGGTCTGGCTTCCTATATGCGCAGCAAGAACAGCAAGCTGGGCAAGGTCTGGTCCCGCAATCTGGCACAGACGTTCATTGACATCGGCGAAAAGCATGATATTGACCCTAAGGTGCTCATGGCAGTTGCGCAGAGAGAAAGCACATTCCGTTCCAAGGCAACCAGCCCTTATGGCTACAAGGGAATGATGCAGACCAGTGACTGGCTGGCCAAGCACTACGGTTACAAGCCAAGTGATCTTTATAAGCCGGAAGTCAGCATCGACGTAGCTGCACGTTACCTGAAAAGTCTGAAAAAGACCTTCGGTACTTACACCATGGCGCTGTGCGGTTACATGTATGGCGGATATGCCGTAAAGAAGGGCAACTATTCCAAAAAAGGTGCCTGGAAGGTTATGAATACCCGCAGTGACATTCAGGAATACCTGGAAAAATATGATTTTGTTTAAAAGAAAAAGACCTGTTCAGTGAACGGGTCTTTTTTAATGCCATTATACAGTTTCTTTCAGATAATCAGTCAGTACAGGAAGGCCAACTTTCCAGGCCAGTATGCCGGCCGCTGCCAGCACCAGAACGATAATGAGATTCCGCTTATTGAAGATTTTGCCCCACGGAATCTTGTGAGCAATCCAGGCTCCGGCTCCGGCGCAGAATGCATAGAATGCCAGTTTCAGACGGGTGAAAAATCCCATTTTCTGCTTCTTTTCCTCTTCTTCCGAAGTTTCCTCTTCAATTACGGCCTCGTCCGCTTCCTCAATAATCATTACTACAGGATCCGGATTGAGTACATCAGGGTCTGTCAGCTGTGCAGGTTCTGCCTTTGCAGGAAGAAGGGATGCTGCAGCAATCAGTGTCAGAGCAGCCGCTGCTGCGGCAAGTTTTACAATCGCATTTTTTTTAAACAGATTTCTTCTTTCCATGGGCATCTCCTTTCCTGTACCGTCCAGCAAATTTATCTACTGACGGCTTCCGCAGCCTTCCACACCGCAGCTGTCACAGCTTCCGCTGCAGCCTTCCGGTGGTTCCGGCATTCCGTCACGCTTATTCGGGTTGTATGCTGCCAGGCATACGTCCACCATGGTGTCCAGCCAGTTTCCTTCAAATAATTCAATCAGGCCACGGTCACATGCGCCTGCGATTTTCGGATTAATCGGCAGCTGTGCCACCGCCGGGATTCCGTAGCGGAAGGCAACTTCATCCACATGGCTTTCACCGAAAATTCTGTGCTGCTTACCGCAGTCCGGGCATTCGAAATATGCCATGTTTTCTACCAGTCCCACAATCGGAACATTCATCATATTGGCCATCTTTACGGCCTTCTCCACAATCTGGCTCACCAGTTCCTGCGGAGAAGTTACGATTACCAGGCCGTCCAGCGGCAGGGACTGGAACACAGTCAGTGCCACGTCAGCTGTTCCCGGAGGCATGTCCACATACATCACGTCCACATCACCCCACAGCACATCGTTCCAGAACTGCTGGATTACACCGCCCAGCACCGGTCCTCTCCAGATGACCGGATCGGTTGGATCTTCCAGCAGATTATTTACAGACATGGTCTTAATACCGGTTTTCGTCATAACAGGGAAAATGCCGTCATCGCATCCGTCTGCAGTCTGCTTCAACCCGAAGGCAGTCGGGATGGATGGTCCTGTAATATCTGCATCCAGAATAGCGGTCTGGTATCCCAGACGCTGGGTTGCTACTGCCAGCATGGAAGTCACAGAGGACTTACCCACACCGCCCTTGCCGGAAACTACACCAATCAGTTTTTTTACATCAGATTTACTGTTCATATTGGAACTCTCCTTCTATTTTACTTTCACATTTCATTATATCATATTCTCAGAAAAAACAACAGAAAGTATCTAAAAATGATACTTTCTGTCTGAATTTCTGATACTTTCTTTTCTATAGTTCCGTTACCGTTCCCATGAACACCGGCACACCGGTGGCATCATCGATAATCATATAGAGGAACGGACGGTCCAGATACACTTCCTTAAAATCCGGCATCGGCATAGCAGCACAGTCAGCCGCCACAATTTCTGTCACCGCTGCAGCCCGGGTTCCTTCCGTGTCCACTTCGATGAAAGTCTTCTGAAAGACCTTGCTGATATAGATATTGCCGCGGGAGGATGTGGCCATACCGCTGAGGTCTGCCTTTTCTGCATCGAAGAAATCTTTGACTCCCAGTGCTTCCAGCGCTGG
>JAFYKS010000410.1 GCA_017537495.1 Bacillota bacterium
CCCTGACGGCCGGCACGGCCTCGCAGCTGGTTATCGATACGGCGGGATTCGTGACGTTCTGTACCGATGATGCACAGACCGCCCAGTTCCTTTACCTTGGCCTGTTCATCTGCACGTTCTGCTTTGTACTTTTCATGGAGCTGGTGGAACACTTCACGTGCACGGTTCATTTCCGGATCTTCGCTTGCCACATAGCTGGTAGCGAAGGAAATCTGCTCTTCAGTAAATCCGTTCTGCTCCATTTCACGCTTTGCTTCGAATTCCGGGTTGCCGCCCAGAATGATGTCGGTACCACGGCCGGCCATATTGGTAGCAATGGTTACTGCACCCAGACGTCCTGCTTCTGCAACGATGGATGCTTCCTTATCGTGCTGCTTTGCGTTGAGCACGTTATGCTTTACACCGCGCTTCTTCAGCATGGTGCTGATTTTTTCAGAGTTTTCGATGGAAATGGTACCAACCAGTACAGGCTGTCCTGTTGCGTGTGCTTCCGCAATTCTGTTGGCAATTGCCTTGAACTTGGCAGCTTCTGTACCGAACACTTCATCATCTCTGTCGATTCTGCTGACCGGACGGTTGGTTGGAATTACCACAACGTCCATGTTGTAGATGTCACGGAATTCGTCTTCTTCTGTCTTGGCTGTACCGGTCATACCTGCCAGCTTGTTATACATTCTGAAGTAGTTCTGCAGAGTAATGGTAGCCAGAGTCTTGGACTCGGAGCGTACGAATACGCCTTCCTTGGCTTCGATGGCCTGGTGGAGACCGTTGCTGTAACGGCGTCCGTACATGAGACGGCCGGTGAACTCGTCGACGATGATGATTTCGCCGTCTTTTACGATATAGTCCACGTCACGCTTCATGGTGTTTCTTGCCTTCAGTGCTTCCTGGATGTGGTGGTTGATTTCCATGTTTTCCGGATCACCCAGGTTTTCGATGGCAAAATACTTTTCAGCCTATGCGATACCTTCTTCAGTCAGTGCTACTCGCTTGTCTTTTTCTTCAATGGTAAAATCTTCTTCGACGCGCAACCCCTTAACGAAACGGTCTGCAATCTGGTACAGGTCAGTGGACTTGTCGCCGCGGCCGGAAATGATCAGCGGAGTTCTGGCTTCGTCTACCAGAATGGAGTCTACTTCGTCGATGATGGCAAAGTTCAGTTCTCTCTGAAGCAGTTCTTCCTGGTAGGTTACCATGTTGTCTCTCAGGTAGTCGAAACCGAACTCATTGTTGGTACCATAAGTAATATCTGCGTTATATGCCTGCTTTCTGGCAGCACCGGTTACTTCGTGAATTACGCAGCCAACGGTCAGACCCAGATAGGTATAGATTTTGCCCATCCACTCTGCGTCTCGTTTTGCCAGATAGTCGTTTACAGTGATGACATGCACGCCCTTGCCTTCCAGTGCATTCAGATAGGTCGGCAGAGTCGCAACCAGAGTCTTACCTTCCCCGGTCTTCATTTCTGCGATACGTCCCTGATGGAGGGCGATACCGCCGATTACCTGTACTTTGAAGTGCTTCATGCCTACGCTTCTCCACGCCGCTTCACGGCAGACTGCGTACGCTTCTACCAGCAAGTCATCCAGCGTTTCCCCAGCTGCCAGACGTGCCTTGAATTCCGGTGTTTTCGCCTTCAGTTCTTCATCAGTCAGTGCTGCCATCTTATCTTCCAGAGCCAGCACCTGGTCTGCCATGGCAGACAGTTTC
>JAFYKS010000411.1 GCA_017537495.1 Bacillota bacterium
CAGCGATAAGAAATATACGCCGGCTTATTTTCTCAGCGTTATCAGTGACTGCAAGGAAAAAGCGCTGACACCGGAAGAATTTCTGGCTGAGAATGGCTCTGACCCGAAAACAATGATGATTTATCAGGTTTATGGTGCGTATGAAACACTTCTCAAAAAGAATAATGCCATGGACTTTGATGATCTGCTGCTCAATGCAGTTAAGGTGTTTGAAAAGGACGAGTTCGCTCTGCGTGAATACCAGGAAAGATTCAAGTATATAATGGTAGACGAATATCAGGATACCAACCATATCCAGTACAGATTTGTGAAAATGCTGGCCGAAGAACATAATAACATCTGCGTAGTCGGTGATGATGACCAGTGCATCTACCAGTGGAGGGGTGCGGACATCCGTAATATCCTGGAATTCGAAAAGGATTTCAGGGATGCAAAGGTAATCAAACTGGAGCAGAATTACCGCTCAACAGCAAACATATTGGCGGCGGCTCATTCCGTAATTGAAAAAAATCACCAGAGAAAAAATAAGAAACTCTGGACTTCTCAGGAAGATGGCAGCAAGATTGCCTACTTCCGTGCCGATGATGAGCGCGATGAGGCCAGATACATAGCACAGGAAATCGACCGCATGAAATCCAGTGACAGAATGTACAGTGATTTTGCGATTTTATACAGAACCAATGCACAGTCCCGTACTTTTGAAGAGGCTCTGTCACGCAGGGATATTCCTTACAGAGTGCTGGGCGGTCTGAGATACTACGACCGTAAAGAAGTCAAAGACCTGATCAGTTACATGCGCCTGGTGCAGAACCCTGCCGACGACCTGGCTCTGCTGAGAGTTATCAATGAGCCAAAGCGCGGAGTTGGTGCCAAGACTATTGAAAAACTTCAGGCACTGGCTAAGGTAAGAGGAGAAAGTCTCCTGCAGACACTTATGGATGAAGAAGTGGTAAGTGGACTATCTTCCAAAGCAGCAGCCGGCATCAGACAGATGACTGCTGTAATCAAAGAGTATCATACCGAAAAAGACAACCTGCGTATATCGGATATTTACGATGGGTTGCTGGTGAAGACAGGATACATGAAGATGCTCGAGGACCAGAACACTCTGGAGGCCGAAGGCAGAATCGAAAACCTGATGGAATTCAAATCGGTTATTTACGATTATGAGAAAGATGACTTGCAGATGTCTCTGGCCGAATTCATGGAGCGCATCGCGCTGCTGGCAGAGGTTGACAATCATGACGAAAACGAAAATGCTGTAGTTCTGATGACTATGCACAGTGCCAAGGGTCTGGAGTTCCCGTATGTGTTCCTGCCCGGCCTGGAAGACGGACTGTTCCCGGGATGGAGAGCGTTCGAACGCGAAGATGGTCTGGAAGAGGAACGTCGCCTTTGCTACGTAGGTATGACAAGAGCCAAAGAAAGACTATGGCTCACAAGTGCGGCAATGCGTACGATGTACGGCAAGACGGACTACACCCGAGAATCCCAGTTCTTAAGAGAGGTGGATAAACATCTCTTAGACGGAGATGCTATATACGAAAAGAAGATGGATGCCAGAACGGCAACATCTCTGGATGGGTTCAGCAGTGATGTGACTTTCAAGCCTTTTGATCAGTTAAAGTATGCGAAACAGCAGACTAAGGCCAATGCGGCGGCTGCTGCACCGCAGCTGACAGAGGGGGACCGTGTGAGTCATCCTAAGTTCGGAACAGGTACTGTCCTCAGTGTCAATGGTAAGATAATTCAGGTCGAGTTCGACGATGGAGCTGTCAAAAAGCTGGCTGCCGGCATGGCACCGCTGACAAAACAGTAAAGTTATGGCTCCGGACCGGTGCCGCCTGAATGTGCGTCTGCTGGCGACACAAATGATGTAAATAAAGATTAAAACGTGAAAGGAAACCGCAGTGGTGGAAAAACGTAAAAGAATCAATGAATTAATAGAATTGCTCAATGAGGCTTCCAGAGCATACTACCAGGAAAGCCGCGAAATCATGAGCAACTTTGAATATGACAAACTGTATGATGAACTGGAGGCTCTCGAAAAAGAAACAGGGATTGTTATGGCACAGAGCCCTACAAGAAATGTAGGCTACGAAGTCCTCAGCGAATTGCCTAAAGAAGCTCACCCTTCTCCAATGCTGTCTCTGGACAAGACAAAGGAAGTGGGAGCACTGCAGGAATGGCTGGCAGATCAGCAGGGAGTACTGTCCTGGAAAATTGATGGACTGACAGTAGTTCTGACTTACAGGGATGGACAACTGTTTAAGGCAGTTACCCGTGGTAATGGTGAAATCGGCGAAGTTGTTACGGCAAATGCAAAAGTATTCAAAAACCTGCCGATGGAAATTCCGTTTAAAGGCGAGCTGGTGCTGAGAGGTGAGGCCTGCATCAAATACTCTGATTTTGAAAAAATCAATGAGACTATCGAAGAGGCAGATTCTAAATATAAGAATCCAAGAAATCTTTGCAGCGGCAGTGTGCGTCAGCTGAACACAGAAATCACTGCTCAGAGAAGTGTGAACTTTTATGCCTTTACAATGGTTTCTGCAGAGGGACTGGATTTCGAACTCCGTACAGAACAGTTTGAATGGATGACAG
>JAFYKS010000412.1 GCA_017537495.1 Bacillota bacterium
AGAACCGGCTTGTCAGCCTGCAGTACTTCCGATTCTAAATTTTCTTTTTTAATATTTGTAATCATCATTGTAATCCTCCTGAGTCATAATCTGTATGCTTGTTTATATGGTTAATATACCCGGGAAGATGCAGGTTGAAAACCTGAGTTTATATAAATCATACCGGAGTAAAATTAAAATTTCGTTAAAATTCGGGGAATGTATAAATTTCACTGTATTTTCACTGTTTCAGCGGGGGTTGCACATTGTCTGAAAATGTGAAATATGGTATAATAATAAATTGTCAAAAAGTAAAATCAAACTTTAATATATAGAAAAGAAAGGAACTGGGGAATGCCTAAATTCAGTGTAAAAAAACCAATGACCGTTTTCGTGGTGGTTGTCGTAATCATCGCACTCGGTATTGTATCCACTTTAAAAATGACGCCGGACCTGCTGCCGAGCATCGACTTGCCTTACGTGGTGGTTATGACAACCTATCCGGGGGCAACACCGGAGGAAGTCGAAGCGACGGTAAGCAGACCGCTGGAACAGAGTCTGGCTACGCTGGAAAATCTGAAAAGTATACAGTCGGTGTCCAACGCCAATTACTCGCTTATCATGCTGGAGTTTGAAAATGGCTCCAACATGGACACGGCAGTCGTTAATACGCTGCAGAGCGTGGATCTGATTGAAGGAAGCTGGGACGATTCCATCGGATCTCCGAATATCCTGAAGATTAATCCGACCATGCTGCCAATCGCGATTGCGGCAGTGGATATGGAAGGTACCGACATGGAATCCATGTCCTCCTTCGTGGAAAACACTCTGCTGAATGAGCTGGAAGGCATCACAGGGGTTGCCAGCATCAGCACCGGCGGTATGATTGAGTCCAAGGTCAATGTAGTTATCAATGAGGATAAGATTGAAAAGCTCAATGACGAACTGCTGGGTGATGCAAGTCCGGATCTGGCGGAAGCCAGAGCGCAGCTGAACAAGGGCCTTTCCGAACTGAAGAAGGCAGAAGCCAAGATTGCGGAAAGCCGTGCAGAACTGGAAACTACAAAGGATGAAACTTATGATCAGCTGGCAGATGCTGCCGCGCAGCTGGATACAGGTGTTGCACAGGCAGGTGCTCTGACCACGCAGATCAAGACCCTGGAAGGCCGCAAGATGGCGATCCAGGCACAGCTGGAACAGCAGCTTTATGCAGGCAGCATGGCTGCCATGTACGCTGAGCAGCAGACAGGTACAGCAATTACTGTTACAAAAGATCAGCTGGAATCCCAGCTGGCCGACGTGGAAAGCCAGCTGACCATTCTGCAGATGGACAGCGCAGCAGCCGATGCACAGCTTCAGCAGCTGCAGCAGGCATACCGTGAGGCAGAGCGCGGAAGCTACGATGCAATTGAAGGTTTTGCAGATGCGAAAGAGCAGCTGGATAAGGCACAGAACCAGATTGTATCCCAGAGATCTCAGCTGAATTCCGCCATGGCACAGCTGGACGAAGCGGCCAATAACAAGCTGCTGACCGAAGGCCTGTCTTCCATGATTACCATGGATATGGTTTCCGGAATTCTTCAGGGCCAGAACTTCTCCATGCCTGCCGGCTACGTACAGAGCGGAGATACCCGTTATCTGGTCAGCGTAGGCGACAAGATTCAGGACGAAAAGGATATTAAAAATCTGTTCCTCTTCGATATTGAAGGCCTGGGCAAAATCTATCTGAAGGACGTTGCTGATATATTCATTTCCGATAACAGTGATGCGGTATATGGCAGCATCAACGGAAATCCGAGCATCATGCTGACCTTCTCCAAGCAGTCCAATTATCCGACTGCAACTGTTTCCAACAATATTGCTGACAAGTTCGAAGAACTGTCCGCTGAATATGAAGGCCTCTCCTTCACCATGATGATGGACCAGGGGGATTATATCTACCTGATTATCGGCGCCATCGGACAGAGCCTTGGCTATGGGGCACTCTTTGCTATCCT
>JAFYKS010000413.1 GCA_017537495.1 Bacillota bacterium
CAACATTTAATTCTATTTCTTAGAAAACAGCTTCTTGAAGAAATCCGGTACGCTGCTGAAAGATTTATCCAGACGAGCGTATGTATTACTTGCCGATCTGCTGTTTACTGCCGGGATTTCATGCAGCCCCTGCTTCTCACGCTCATCATTTACGTTTTTCAGGAGATCCTTTGATGTAATCACGTCCTGGGAGGCCTCTCTTTCATCTTTTGGAGGATGAATCATGAAGTAAATCATTGCAATCGCAACAAGTACAGCAAAAATAATAATCCAGACATGCACATAAGTAAGTTTTATCAAAATCCACATCAGTACATCTTTCATCTTACATTCCCCTTTCTTCCCTAATCAATAGACAGTCCAGCGATAAAAACTGCCTGACTGTCCTTCAGTTATATCCCCTCTTTTTATTTTAGCATATTAAAGCAATAGTCACAATGTTCAGTTGTGTACTTTGAATAATAAAAGCGGCATCCAAACAGAGTTCCCTCCGCCCGGATGCCGCCACTTATGATTTACTATTTAATTTCTTCTGCGTCAACGATGACTTCCTGTTCAGCAGCTTCAGGTGCTGTTTCTGCACATACAGGCTGTACTTCCGCAGCTTCTGCCAGTGCCTGTACTCTGCCGGAAATATCCTTGCCCAGGAATTCCGGAAGTTCCATGCCTGCCTGCTGGAACAGTTCGTTCATCGGAGGAATGGACTTCATCATACCGGACAGAAAGTTTGCAGTTGCAGTCTTTCCGTTTTCAGAGTTTCCATTGCCGTCCCATACAGTAACCTTATCAATCTTAATGTTCTTGATTGCTTCAACCTGAATTCTGGTCAGATCTTCCAGCTTATCTGCAATCATCAGCTTCACAGCATCGTCTGCGTTTTCACCGGCAGCTTCAACCAGCAGCTTCATACCTTCAGCCTGCTTTGCCAGGATTTCTCTGGTACCACGAGCTTCTGCTTCCATCTTCATGAAGATCGCATCGGCTTCCCCCTTTGCCTTTCTTCTCATAACTTCCGCTTCTGCTTCTGCCGCAATCTCTGCTTTTCTCTTTTCGATTTCGGCAGTTACGATAACGTCTGCAGTCTGGGTTGCTTTTTCCAGTTCCGCACGGGTCATTTCTGCTTCCTGCTGAGCGATGTAAGCTTCCTGCTTTGCCTTTGCAGCCTGTACCGCTTCTGCAGCAGTTGCAATCTTCAAAGCTTCCGCTTCCTTTTCTCTTCTGCGTGCATTGGACTGTGCTACTTCGATCTTGGCGTTATTTTCACCGTCGATTGCACTTGCATCTGCAGCTGCCACGTTTACACGCTGGTCTCTGAGAGCTTCTGCCTGACCAATTTCACCGTCTCTGTTCTTTTCAGCAACGCTCTTCTTCGCATCATTGATTGCCTTAGCAGCTGCTTCCTTACCCAGAGCTTCGATATATCCGGATTCGTCGTTAATATCGGTAACGTTTACGTTAATCAGACGGAGACCAATTTTCTTCAGTTCAATTTCCACGTTATTGGATACTGCCAGCAGGAACTTGTCTCTGTCCATGTTGATTTCTTCGATATCCATGGTCGCAATTACCAGACGCAGCTGACCGAAGATGATATCCTTTGCCAGTTCCTGAATGGATGCCAGGCTCAGACCCAGCAGACGTTCTGCTGCGTTCTGCATAACACCCGGCTCGGTAGAAATACCAACCGTAAATCTGGATGGAACGTCAATACGGATATTTTGCTTGGACAGGGCCTGGGTCAGGTCAACCCCGATGGAGATTGGAGTCAGGTCCATGTACTGATAGGCCTGCAGCACCGGAATAATGAATGCCGCACCCCCGTGAATGCACTTTGCACTTCTGGTCTGACCATCTTTATCGCTGCCGACTTTACCGTAAATAACCATGACCTTATCGGACGGACACTTTCTGTACCGGGACAGGATCAGAATCACTGTAGCCAGCAGGACCAGAGAGATAATGATTACCGCAACTAATACTCCAAGTTTCATTGTTAGCCTCCTTTTGATTAAACTTTCCTTATACTTACACGTACTATGTATCTCTTTCTACAATCAACACACCATTTCGTGCATCAGTGACTCTGACAGAAGTCCCTGTCGGAATCATTTCAGCTTCACTGGTGATACAGTTTACTTCGACGTAACGTCCCTGCAGATAGAGATTAATCTTGCCTTCACCGCCGCCTTTGGCCGGAACCGGGATATAGACGGTGCCGTTTTCCCCGATGGCATTCTTTATGTCTACCGTTCCGTTTTCAGCCAGACGCCGTGAAGCAAACATGAGCCGAGCGACCAGATACATGGTAAGGACACCCAGTCCGCAGCCAACCAGTAATGCGATTGCCGGATTGGCACCGGAACTTATGGAAACAATGGCAACCCATCCCATGACCATCAGGAATGTGACAATTCCCTGTACAGAAAACATGCTGGCAATGGAAAAGTCTGCTGGATTACCGCCGTCAAGGATCGCGTCACGGCCTGCGCCGAGATCCCCGTCAGCCAGTTCTCCTATATCTGCACCCCCATCGAAATCCAGGTCCAGGTCTCCCGAAAAAGCGGATGTGTCCGTAAAGTCCACACCGGCTCCGCCTTCAAATCCCCCAAGGATAGACAGGACCGTCTGAATTACCATTACCAGTGTCGCAGGAATTGTAATACAGTAAAGTACTCTTAAAACAGCGTCAAGAGATTCCCACCATGCTACCATAAAGTTTCCTCCTTACCTTTATTAATTCACTCAACTGCAGTAAATTATATTTACCCAAATTATAGGATGATTGTCGTATAATGTCAATATGTTTTTAGCAGTTCTATTTCTTAAAATTCTTTAAGTATCATTTGGTTTTAGATACTACATCACTGCCCTGTCTATTAAATATTCACTTGCTTTTTTGTGAAAAATTTGCTATATTAAAGTAAATTATATTTACTTTTTTAGTAAAGGTATTGCCACTCGATATATATTATACAGAAGGTGATATTATGAATGCCGCAGAACTGGGTATTAGAATTAAAGAAGCCCGCATTGCTAAAAAAATGACCCAAAGTCAGGTCGTAGGTAACTTCATAACCCGCAACATGCTGAGTCAGATTGAAAACGGCATCGCAATGCCTTCCATAAACACATTGGAATATCTGGCTGAGGTTCTGGAGCTGCCAGACATTTTAGACTTCTTATCCGCTCCAGCGGATGAAGAGTTCGCTCACTTTAACGATGTTGCCACTGCAATCACAACAGCGAAAAAAGCTGCAAAAGAAGGCTGCTGGCAGGTAGTTGCCAACATGGAGACCTCCTATCCGGAAGAACTTGAGGACGAATTTCAGGCTCTTCTGGCTAAAGCCTTTCTCTCCCTGGCAAAATCCGCAGCCAAAAGTGATCCCGCCCTTGCTGCATCTTATCTCAGCAAGACGATTCGCTATGCAGATCAGGGACTCTACGCGAACGCTTCCGTAAAGGCAGAAGCTGTGATTCTGCTTCAGGAAGCAGCTGCTTCATTCACGGGTTAAGGGGGAAACGATTATGAGTAACCAGCAGAATAACCACGATAAACCGTATATGCTGGATGATGATCCATTCGATACCACTAAGTTTCTGAGATCTCACTCCATAACGGACCGTACGTGGCAGCCATTTGCAGTACTCTGCGGTGCAGGTGCCATTGCCGCTTTCGAAAAACTTGGTTGGGCCGGCGTAATTGGTATTCTTCTCGCGGGTATTGTACTTCTCGTAATAATTCTTTTCATCAGAAGAGCACATTTCTCCCGAGTATCATCGATTGGATACACCAACCGGCACCGTCAGACGGTAGAAAAATGCCTTTCGCCTAACGAGAAAAAGCTGAAAAACAAGTACTTCAAGCTGAAATGTCTGGATTGTAAGAAAACGCACACAGCCTTTGTACCAGACATCCGCAGAACCAGATGTCCGTATTGCGGACGAAAATAAAAAGTTAAGCCGATGGATTATAACTTCCATCGGCTCTTTCTTTTCTATGCATGCTCTTTTATATGCACGACCTTCCAGTTTCCCTCTTCATCCGGCTGCAGATACCACAGCGACGGAATCCGCCAGCTTCCGGTGGTCATTTCGCCCTTCTCATCCAGGCCTTCCTGTGAGTAATAAACCCACATCCACCCTTCTGTAAGATCAAAATGCGCTGACCAGAGCTTCATTTCATGCCACTCATCGACCACATCGGGATAGGAATCGGCCGCATGGCAGTAGCGGCTCAACGGCCCGTACTTTTCCTTTGCTTCCTCCCAGGTCAGTTCTGTATTAAGTAATTCATAACGCTGGCCATAGAATGTATTAAACGGCTGGGTCTTATATCCATTCCAGGTCGGAGTTGTCCAGCCGGCTCGACCGTTGACATAGTGGAAGATAC
>JAFYKS010000036.1 GCA_017537495.1 Bacillota bacterium
ACAATATTGATGCCGAAAGTTTTCAGTGGAAAAAGTGTCGTTTCATTGATTTTAATTAAGCTTATTAAGTATCTGCAGACTGATCCCAAAAACCCGCCTGCTCCGACAGCTAATATATTCAGCATTTTATTCCTCCGCAAAAGAAATTAATCTTATTCTTCCGCCGCTTCCATTTCTGCACGCTTCTTTTCGAAAGCCAGTCTGTCCAGGTAGCTCTGCAGAATCAGAACAGCTGCCTGCTTGTCTACAACCTTCTTACGTTCGAAACGGTCCATATTCGCTTCCAGAAGAACACGTTCTGCCATAACGGTAGTCAGACGTTCATCCTGCCATACCACTTCTACGCCCTTAATGGCAGTGCTGCGCATCTTGTTTTCCAGCATGGTACGGAATTCATACATCTTTTCAGTCTGAATGCTGTCAGTACCGTCCAGCTTCTTATTTAAACCGATTACGATGGTATCACAGTCGTATTCCTTCACCAGATCCAGAATCTTACCAGTGTCCTTACGGATACCAACTCTTTCCAGGGTCATGAGGCCCTGTGCCGTGATACCCAGCGGATCAGATACTGCAATTCCAACGGTCTTATCGCCTACGTCAAGGCCGATTTTTCTTTTCATCATTTATGTTTCCTCCAAAATCATGTTTTATCTTTATCATAAAATGTCGTTTCTTTATCATTTTTGCAAAAATGATAAAGATTACATCGTAATGATAAAGAAAATAAGCGGACACAGAATTCTGCATCCGCTTATGAATCTTTATTATTTGATTACTTCTTCAGATAGTACTTCAGCAGTTCTTCCAGCAGATCGTCGCGGTCGATGCTCTTCATCAGAGTACGAGCGTTATTATGGCTGGTGATGTAGGATGGGTCCCCTGAAATAATATAACCAACCAGCTGGTCGATTGGATTGTAGTCCTTATCTTCCAGTGCCATGTAAACGGTTTCGATAATCTCTCTGTTCGTCTTCTGCAGCTTAGCGGAATCAAACATAATGGTTGCTCTATCCATCTCTATGCCCTCTCCTCCTTTTATTCAAATACTTCAATATGAATATTATACTATCTTTTCCAGTTTGGTGCAAGCTTTTTCGCTTTCACACGAGAAAGAATTGCAGTATATTTACAGTAATCCTTCTGCTACCTTGAAGGCATCTTCAATCTTGCTTGGATCCTTTGCACCAGCCTGAGCCATGTCAGCCTTACCGCCGCCACCGCCGCCGCATGCTGCAGCAACCTGCTTAATCATGTTTCCTGCATGATAGCCCTTTTCCAGCAGGTCGTCAGTCAGGGAAACCATGAAGGTTACCTTAGGACCGTTTACAGTAGCAAATACCATTGCGATGCCCTTGTGCGCCTTCTTGATGTCGTCAGACAGGCCACGCAGATCGTTGATGTTATAATCTACGAACTTTGCAGTTACCAGCTTCACGCCGTTGATTTCCTTGGCTTCAGCAATCATCTTGTCTACTTCGCCGCCCATAGCTGCCTTCTTCAGCTCTTCCAGTTCCTTCTTCAAAGCCTTCACTTCTTCAGCCAGTGCACGAGCCTTATCAATAACAGCAGCATTATTTGCCTTCAGAGTTTCTGCAACTTCACCAACAACAGCTTCTGCTTCGTTTGCCTTCACCAGAACGCCGGTACCGGTAGTCGCTTCGATTCTTCTTACGCCGGATGCAACGCCGCCTTCGGACAGAATCTTGAATGCACCGATTTCGCCGGTATTCTTTACATGGGTACCGCCGCACAGTTCTACAGACCAGCCGCCAGCGTTTACAACGCGAACGGTGCTGCCGTACTTTTCGCCGAACAGTGCCATAGCACCTGCTGCCTGTGCTTCTTCCATGGACATTTCTGCAGTTTCAACCTGCAGGAATTCATTGATCTTATCATTTACCAGCGCTTCTACTTCTGCCAGCTGTTCCTTGGTTACAGCTTCGAAGTGAGAGAAGTCAAAACGCAGGATGTTTTCATTTACAGAGGAACCAGCCTGCTGTACGTGAGTACCAACTACTTCACGCAGAGCCTTCTGCAGTAAGTGAGTAGCAGTGTGGTTTCTTGCAGTCTTATTTCTCTTAATGTGATCTACACATGCTGTGATTTTATCGCCAACCTTAATGCTGCCGCTTACAACCACGCCGTTGTGGTAGAAGAAACCGTCCTTCTTTTCTACGGAGTCTACTCTTACAGTGTTTTCACCGGTGAAGATGAAACCTGTATCTGCAGCCTGTCCGCCGCCTTCTGCGTAGAACGGAGTTCTGTCCAGAATTACCTGAACCTTATCGCCTTCGGATACGGAATCAGCCAGAGCTGAGCCAACCACCAGAGCGGAGATTTTGCCAGAGGACTGAGTTTCGTCATAGCCTGTGAATACAGTCTTTTCTACGTTCAGTTCGAAGTCTGCATCCTTCCATGCTTCGTCTTCGCCAACCTTACGGCCTGCTCTTGCCATATCCTTCTGCTTCTGCATGTTAGCCTTGAAGCCTTCAGTGTCAGCAGTAAAGCCGTTTTCAGCCAGGATTTCTTCGGTCAGTTCCAGAGGGAAACCGTAAGTGTCGTACAGCTTGAAGGTCTTTTCGCCGTCCAGAACGGTCTGGCCTGCAGCCTTCAGCTCTTCCATATATTCCTTAATGATTGCTTCGCCCTTATCGATGGTCTTAGCAAAGTTTTCTTCTTCCACGGAGATGGTTCTCTGGATGAATTCCTTCTTTTCTACCAGTTCAGGGTATGCACCGCCGGATACTTCGATTACACGATTGGACAGTTCCACCAGGAACTTGCCTTCGATACCCAGGTTTCTGCCGTGTCTTGCAGCTCTTCTGATCAGTCTTCTCAGAACGTAGCCACGGCCTTCGTTGGATGGCATGATACCGTCGCCGATCATAAATACCATGGAACGCAGGTGGTCAGTGATGATTCTGATGGAAACGTCAGCCTGCGCCTGTCCGTCCTTATATTCCACGCCGGACTTTTCTACTACGCCGTTTAAGATGTGGCGGATGGTATCGATATCAAAGATGGAATCTACACCCTGCATGATGCATGCCAGTCTTTCCAGACCCATACCTGTGTCGATGTTTGGATGTTCCAGATCGCTGTAGGAACCGTCTTCTTCCTTGGAGAACTGAGTAAATACGTGGTTCCAGAATTCCAGATATCTGTCGCAGTCACAGCCTGGCTTACAGTCAGGGCTGCCGCAGCCGTATTCAGGACCTCTGTCGAAGTGGATTTCGGAACAAGGACCGCATGGACCCAGACCGATTTCCCAGAAGTTATCGTCCTTACCCAGTCTAACGATTCTTTCTTCAGGCAGGCCCAGCTTCTTCCAGATTTCCACTGCCTGGTCGTCGTCCAGGTATACAGTTGCCCAGATTTTATCCATAGGCATCTTCAGGTAGTCACGGATAAATTCCAGACCCCATTCCAGAGACTGTTCCTTGAAGTAGTCTCCGAAGGAGAAGCTGCCCAGCATTTCGAAGAAGGTACCATGTCTGGAAGTGATACCTACATTTTCTATGTCGCCGGTACGGATACACTTCTGACAGGTTGTCATTCTCTTTGCTGGCGGAGTTTCCACGCCTGCAAAGTAGTTCTTCAGCGGTGCCATACCGGAGTTGATGATCAGTAAGCTCTTATCATTCTGCGGAATCAGAGATGCACTCTTGCCTGCGTAGTGCTCCTTGCTTACGTAGAAGTCACGGAATAACTGTCTGATTTCATTTAATCCCATTTTTTCCATATGTAAAATTTCCTCCTAAAATTAGGTTCAAAATAGTATTAACCAATTAAATATTTTATCATAACAAATACAAAAAGTCCATGGTTTCCCACAGACTTTTCGTTTTCAGATTACATCTGGTCCTTGATATTCCGGGCCATCTGGGTCACATCTTTGCGGACATCACACATTTCTTCTCTTACATCTCCCATATCATGGGCAGCGGTACGAAGATCCCGTCTGATTTCCCGCTTGGCAGCCGGCTTCATGGAAGCATATGCAGCTGCCATTGCTGCAGCACCTGCTGCAGTCGCAAGCATCACACCTGTGGTTGCTTTCATAATTACATCACTCCCCTTCGCTTCTTATTATGAAACATCAGGTGCAGGATTATGCAGCCACATAGTGGTATTTCATATATTAATACCAGTTTACATCCTTCGTATATCCGAAATTATTATCGTAACGGTATTTTCCGCTGAGGGTAAGTTCACCAGCTGTATCGCATACGTGAGCACCTGCTTCATTCAGTGAACCGACTGTCGCACCGGCACCACCGGAAGCCTTAGCAGAGATATTTTCAACATAACTGAACTCAACATTGCCGTCCATTGTCACTGCACCAGCCAGTCCGCCTACATCACGGGTTTTGCTGATAGTTACATCTTCAGCACTCGAACCGGTAATAAGTCCTCCGGTGACACGGCCAACAACACCGCCGCAGGCATTATAAATATACTTGGTATCTGCATCAGCTAATGTCTCATCAGTAATCTTGATGTTAATATTATCAACGCTGCAGTCCTGAATAGTGCCATAGGTCTGTCCTGCCAGCGCACCTGCAAATAAAGTACTGGTAGTTTTAACATTGGCACTTACGTTTTCAAGATGAATATTTTTCAGAACGGAATCAACATCTGCTTCACCAAAAATACCCAGACGATAATTTGCTTTCGTTAAAACAAAATTGCTGATTGTATAGCCCTGACCGTCATAAGTTCCGGTAAAAGGTTTAGACTTGGAAAACATGGTTTTCAGTGTTTTACCTTTGCCGTCAATATCCGCAATCTGTACAAAATGTTTCGTAC
>JAFYKS010000414.1 GCA_017537495.1 Bacillota bacterium
GCTTCCGCAGCACAGTACGAAATCAAGGTACAGGGTAAGGGCGGCCACGGTGCTATGCCTGCAGACTGCATCGACGCAGTAACCTGCTCCTGTGCTATCGTAAACTCCATGCAGACTGTAGTTTCCAGAGAGTTCAGACCAAACGACGCAGTTGTAGTAACTGTAGGTACTGTAAACGTAGGTACCCGTTGGAACGTTATCGCAGACAACGGTTCCCTGACCGGTACAACCCGCTGCTACGACACAACCGTTTTAAAGGAACTGCCTGAAAAGATGGAAAGAATTGCAAGAGGTATCGGTGACGCATACAGATGTGACATCGAATTCAGCTATGAAGACCTGCTGGGACCTACTGTAAACCATCCGGAAATGACAGCAGTTGCTGCTGAAGCTGCAAAGAAGATTTACGGCGAAGAAAACCTGGTTCATATGGACGCAACTACAGGCGGTGAAGACTTCAGTTA
Organism: Bacillota bacterium; assembly: GCA_017537495.1. Taxonomy (GTDB): domain Bacteria; phylum Bacillota; class Clostridia; order Peptostreptococcales; family Anaerovoracaceae; genus RGIG7179. The sequence continues at coordinate 465 of JAFYKS010000414.1, forward strand.
CTTCATCGATGCTGCTCCAAACAAAATGGGTGCATTTGCATTCCCTGGCATCGGCTGCGTTGAGTGTGACTCCTTCAATGCACACCACAGCCCTAAGTTCAAGGTAGACGAATCAGCTCTGCTGAAGGGTGCTGCTCTGTACTGTCAGGTAGCTGCAGACTTTAACTGCAGATAAGTTTTAAAAACATAAGGCGGCACAACGGGTTTGTGCCGCCCTTTTTCAATCGGGAGAAAAAAATTATGGATATCAGAGCATTAGCGGAAAAGAACCGTGACTATATCATCGAACGCCGCCGTTACTATCACCAGCATCCGGAACTGTCCTTCAAGGAATGGGAAACAACTAAGACCCTGAAGGCAGACCTGGAAGCAATGGGTATGGAAATTCAGACTTTTGAAGATTATCCTGGTCTGATTGCAACTCTGGATACCGGTAAGCCGGGCAGAACCATCATGCTCCGTGCAGACATCGATGCACTGCCTGTAGTGGAAGGCACCGGTTTGGAATTCTGCTCCGTAAACGAAGGCGTAATGCATGCCTGCGGCCATGACGCTCATCTGGCAATGCTGCTGGGCGCTGCAAAGATTCTGACAGAAGTGAAAGATGAACTCTGCGGTAAGGTAAAGTTCATCCTGCAGTCCGGTGAAGAACATGCCTGCGGTGCAAAATATTACATCGAACATGGTCTCATGGAAGGCGTTGATGGTATTTTCGGCATGCACATCTGGGGTACAGTGGATGCTCCGTACATTTGCGTGGAACCTGGCAAGCGCATGGCTTCCTGCGATAACTTCACCATCCGCGTGAAGGGCAAGCAGACCCACGGATCCTCTCCGCATCTGGGACACGACGCCATCGTGGCAGCATCTAATGTAGTAATGGGCCTGCAGGGCTTTGTAAGCAGAAAGAATGACCCAACCAATCCGCTGGTAGTTTCCGTTGGTAAATTCCACGGCGGCAACATGTACAACATTATCTGCAATGATGTGGAACTGGTAGGTACCATCCGTACTTACTCCAGAGAACTGCGTAAGGAACTGGAAGCAGAGCTGCGCTCCATCGCAGAACATGCAGCAGCTGTTTACGGCTGTACTGCAGAGTTTGAACTGTCTCCAATGCTGCCGGCAGTTATCAACGATAATGAAGAAATGAACCAGATTGCTATGGACGCTGCAGTGAAGCTGTACGGCCAGGAAGGTCTGACTCATATGGACAGCCTGATGGGTTCTGAAGACTTCTCCCTGTTCATGGAACAGGTGCCTGGCTTCTTCGCTTTCATCGGTGCAAAGAATGCTGATAAGGGCATCATCTACTCCAACCACCACGAAAAGTTCACCGTGGATGAAGATTCCCTGGAACGCGGTGCTGCACTGGCAGCTCAGTTCGCAGTGGACTTCCTGAACAAATAGGTGAGTGCCATGTTTAAGGAATCTGTTGAAAAATATTATCCGGAGATGGCGGCCATCCGTGAGGACATTCACCGTCATCCGGAATTATCCAATCAGGAATTCCGTACCAGCGCACTGGTAATGGAACAGCTCCGTTCCTACGGACTGGACAGGGTGGAACAGGTGGCAGCAACCGGTGTAGTCGGTATTCTCTATGGTACAGCAGAAGGTGCAGGTCAGGAAGGCGGACGCTGTCTTGCTATCCGTGCAGATATGGATGCTTTGCCAGTTACAGAAGATACGGGGCTGCCGTTCTCTTCTGAAGTGCCTGGCGTGATGCATGCCTGCGGCCACGACATTCATACAGCGACTCTGCTGACCACAGCAAGAGTGCTGGCTGAAAACCGGGGTAAGTTCAAAGGCTGCGTCAAGTTCATCTTCCAGGCTGCTGAAGAAAAGGCTCCTGCTGGCGGTGCACGTCCAATGTGTGAAGCCGGTGTCATGGAAAACCCTCATGTGGATGCCATCGTAGCGCTTCATGTGGTTCCAAGCACCGACAAGGCAGGAAAGTTCGGTCTGAAGAAGGGCGTTGTAAGCTCTGGTTTTGACCTGTATGACTTCGATGTACACGGAAAGAGCGGTCACGGCTCCCAGCCTCACACTGCAAATGACGCTATTCTGGCTGTAAGTCAGCTGATTGTCATGCTGCAGCAGATCGTTTCCAGAAACATCGACCCGCTGAAGACAGCAATCTTCTCTGTGGGACTTCTCAGCGGCGGTACTGCAGTGAATATCATTCCGGGTGAAGCAAGAGCAGAAGGGGTTGCCAGATACTATGACAACCAGTCTGCAGAGGTCATCCGTGAAAAGGCACTGGATATTGCAGAAGGTGTGAGCAAGCTGTCCGGCTGTCAGATTGATGTGAAGGTACAGAAGGGTTATGCCTGCGTAGAAAACGACGGTGAGCTCATCGACTTTATCGAAGGTGCAGTGAAGGCGGAACTGGGTGAAGATGCAAGCTTCACCATGGACGAACCATTCTCCGGCTCCGAGGACTTCAGCTATTACAGCATTCACAGCGGTGTGCCTGGAGCTCTCATGTGGCTCCATGCTTATCCGGAAGGTGGAGAAGTGTACCCGCTCCACAATCCAAAGTGCGTGATGCAGTCTGACATCATCAAAACCGGTGCAGCCGGCATGGCACGCATTGCAGTGGACTTCCTGACCCGATAGGATCTGCTTCTAATTTGTTCATGGCTGTGGTATACTGGACACATAGTAAATGTGCGAGGTCCGGTCATGGCAGATAAGAAAGCTTATAAAAAAGAAATAAAACGTACAGCTGCGGCGCGGGTGATACCGGTGCTGCTTCTGTGCGTTTTTGTTTTGTCGGGGCTGATATATTTTACTGCGGACAGGAAAGAACCGCCGGCAGAACCGGTGGTTCCTGAGCAAGTGACAGCTGAAACGGAGGCTTCGCAGGAAGAACCGGAACTGCCTCCTGTTCCCACCACAGAAGAGTTGCTGGCAGCATACATCGAAACCATGACCCTGGAAGAAAAGGTGGGGCAGATGTTTCTGATCCGCTGTCCGGAAGA
>JAFYKS010000415.1 GCA_017537495.1 Bacillota bacterium
ATTATCGCAGCAAACTATCTGGCAAAGATGATGGGTGAAAAGAACCTGATTACATTCGACATCGGCGGTACATCCACTGACGTAGCTCTGATTCAGGACAATGTTATCAAGTTCACTACAGAAAGCCATATTGAAGGATATCCAATTTCCGTTCCTTCTGTAGACCTGTCCTTCATCGGTGCAGGCGGCGGCTCCATCGCTTACGTAGACCGCGGTGGCGCACTGAAAGTTGGTCCGGTATCTGCCGGTGCTGACCCTGGTCCTGTATGTTATGGCCGTGGCGGCGACAGACCTACTGTAACCGACGCAAATCTGGTTACCGGTCACATCAGACCTGAAATCTTTGAAGAAAATCTGGACAATGCCCTGGAAAAGACCATGGCAGTTATTGATGAACATATCGCTAAGCCTATGGGAATTACCGTTATGCAGGCTGCTGAAGGTATTCTGGATGTTGTTAACTCCAATATGCTCCGTGCAATCAAGCTGATTTCCGTTCAGAAGGGTTATGACCCACGTGAATTCGCTCTGGTTTGCTACGGCGGCGGCGGTGGTATGCATGCAGGTGCAATCGCTGAAGAACTGGAAATGGAAAAGGTAATCGTTCCTTATTCCCCAGGTACATTCAGTGCGATGGGGCTGGTTCTGTCTGACATCAAGGCTGACTGCGTACATACCAAGCTTCTGACAAGAGAACAGGTAAATGCACAGCTGCTGGATAAAATTTATAAGAAGCTGGATGAACAGGGTATTGCAAGTCTGGAAGAACAGGAAGTTGCTGAAGAAGACCGTATGCTGATTCGTACCTGTGATATGCGTTACTTCGGTCAGGCATTTGAAATCAGTGTTCCAATGCCTGCTGGTGAAGTTACTGAACAGGTTATTGAAGATCTGGTTGATGGCTTCCATGAACTGCACAAACAGGCTTATGGCCACTGCATGAAGGAAGACCCTATTGAGTTCGTAAACTACCGTGTAAGTGCAATCGGTTCCTTCGTAAAGCCGGACGTAGTATCCAGTGCTTCTGCGGCAAAACGGGAAAAGAAGGAAACTCAGATGATGGGTACTGCTGTATTCAAGGGTGTTGAACATACTGTTCCTATTTATGAACGTGACACTCTGGAAGTTGGCGAAGTAATCCAGGGTCCTGCAGTTATCGGTGAAATGGGCGCTACTGTAGTTGTATATCCTGGCCACCATGCTGAAGTGGATGCAATGCAGAACATTATCATGTATACAAATGTAAATAAAAAGTAAGGAGGAGAAAAAATGGCTACTAATTCAATTTTATTGGAAGTCGTTAATAATGCGCTTCGAAGCGTTGCTGAGCAGATGACTGTTACAATGGTGCGCAGCTCCTACTCCACCATCGTTAAAGAAATGATGGACTGCTCTTCCGCAATCTTTGATGATAAAGGTCAGATGCTGTCTGAAGGTGCAAACGTACCTATCCATCTGAACTGTCTGGGCCCTTGCCTGAACACAGTTCTGACAAAGTTCTTCTCCAGAGAAGAACTGAATCCTGGAGATATTATTCTTACAAACCACCCTTATGCAGGCGGTGAATCTCTGGGCTCTCACCATACAAAAGACCTGATTATGATCGCGCCGATTTTCTATCAGGATAAGGAACTGGTTGGTTTCTCTGTAACTATGCTACATCATAAAGACGTAGGCGGTATCTGGACCGGTGACTCCTGGACCGTAGAAATCTGGCAGGAAGGTTTCCTGATGGAACCTGTTAAGCTCTATGACAAGGGTGTCCGTAACGAAGCTCTGTGGAGAGTTATCCTGAATAATACACGTACACCTCGTGATATGAAGGGTGACCTGATGGCACAGATTTCCGCTTGTAACATCGGTGTAAAGAACTTCTGCCAGATTGTGGACAAGTATGGTATTGAAACTGTACGTGAAGTTACAGATGCTCTGATGGATTATTCCGAAAGACTGACAAGAGCTGAAATTGCAGCAATCGCTGATGGTGAATATGTTCATGAAGAAAAGCTTCTGGATGATGGATTCGCTGGCGGTCCTTATACCATTAAACTGACAGTTCGTGTAAAAGGCGATAACATTGAATTCGACTATACCGGTACTGATCCTCAGATTAAGGGACCTATCAACTCCCCATTATCTGCTACCACTTCTGCTACATACTACGCAATGCGTTGTGTAACTGACCATAATATTCCATCCAATGGCGGATGTCAGCGTCCTATCAAGGTAATCGCACCGGAAGGTACACTGGTTAACTGCCAGGCTCCAAATGGTTGCTTCCAGAGAATGGTTACCGACCATATTCTGGTTGACCTGATTATGGGTGCCATGTCTCAGGCAGTTCCAACTAAGGTTATGGGTGACTCCTGTGGTAATAACTATGACTTCTGTAACGGTACAAACCTGGAAACTCATCCGCGTGGTGGTGAAGCAACTCACCGTCAGTACTGGGGTGAAATCGTTCCTGGCGGCCTGGGTGCACGTGCAACCAAGGACGGACTGTCTGCAATGGCATGTCATGTAACCAACTGTCCAATTCCACCACTGGAAGCGCAGGAAATCGAAGCCCCAATGATGTTTATTGAACGTTCTCTGCTGCCTGATTCCGAAGGTGCAGGTAAATTTAGAAGTGGATTTGCACAGCGCAGAAAATGGCAGTTGCTGGGGTATGACGGACTTTTCTCACACGTTTCCCAGAAAGGTTTTATTCCTCCGCAGGGTCTGTTTGGCGGTGAACCAGGCAGATGCAGTCAGTGGATTATTAATGAAGGCCTGCCAACAGAACGTGTGCTGGAATATACCATGGGTGAAGTGATTCCTTTGGAATATGGCGATACGATTACATGTTTGACTGCCAGCGGCGGCGGCTATGGCGATCCATTCGAACGTGATGTTGAAATGGTTCTGGAAGACGTAACTCTGGGTCTTGTTTCCGTAGAACGTGCAAAGAATGTTTACGGCGTAGTTATTGATGCTGAAACATTGACTGTGGATGCTGAAGCTACCGAAGCTCTGAGAGCAGCACATAAATAAAAGCCATAACCAGACATTAATCATGTCTGCCTAAAACAATATCTCTTCCGCTGCAGCACTCTGACAGGGTGCTGCGGTCGGCAGAGAAAATTTGCTTATTTGCATTTCAGGGGTGTTTTCATGGGGACTGTAAGTTATTGCTCTTAGAAATACCGTTTCGTTCAAATGTTATACGAGAAAAGCAACGAAAAAGGAGGTTATTCTTATGTCAGAAAAAACTACAAAGACACCGAAACAAGTAGGTCTGCTGGCAGCGATTGTCAGCCTGACTGCACTGTGTATGATCTTCTGCGGCGGCTTCACATTCCTGAAGTTCAACACACAGGCTATCTTCCTGGTTGGTGCCATTGCAATGGGTATTGTTGCTCTGCTGCATGGCCACTCCCTGAAAGATGTTGAAGACTACTTCCTGGAAGGATGCCGCGGTGCAGTAATGCCTGCGATGATCCTGATGGTAGTTGGTGCGGTTATTGGTTCCTGGATTGTATCCGGTATCGTTCCTACAATCATTTATTATGGTCTGGGTATCCTGACACCTTCTACTTTCCTGGTAGCCGGCTTCCTGATGTGCTGTCTGATTTCATTCTTCACAGGCAGCTCTTACACATCAATTTCCACAATCGGTATCGCATTACTGGGTATCGGCATGGGTCTTGATATCAATCCTGCACTGACAGCAGGTATGATCGTATCCGGATCTCTGTTCGGTGATAAGTTATCTCCATTCTCTGATTCAACTAATATGGCAGCAGCAGCTGCAGGTACTGATGTATTTGACCATGTATATTCCATGCTGTACACCACAATTCCTGCAATGGTAATTTCCGCAATCCTGTACTTCGTACTGGGACTGCGTCACTCCGGCAATGCACTGGATACATCTGTAATCGATGGAATCCGTACTGCAATGACTGACAATTTCACAATTACACCAATTCTGCTGCTGATTCCACTGTTCACAATCTTCATGACTATCAAGAAGGTACCACCAATCATGGCACTGGTAATCTCTGCTATGTTAGGTATTGCGGCTGCATTTATCTTCCAGCCACACTTCGGATTCAAGGTAATCATGGACTCCCTGGGCAGCGGATTCTCCATCAACACTGAACTGGCAGATGTAAACAAGCTGCTGACACGTGGTGGTATGATGAACATGATGGGTGCAGTATGTCTGACCTTCCTGGTACTGGGTATGGGCCAGATTCTGCAGAAAATCGGCGTTATGGAAGCTGTACTGGGCAAGCTGGCCAATGCAGTTAACACAAGCCGTTCCCTGGTTATCACAACTCTGGGTGCATGCTTAATTACTACAATGGTATGTGCATCCCAGTATGTAGCAATCGTACTGCCAGGCCAGTTCATGCAGCCTGCGTACACAAGACTGAAGATCAAGAAGCGCGTACTGTCCAGAACACTGGAAGACGGCGGTACCATCTTCTGCTTCCTGCTCCCATGGACAACATCTGGTGTATATGTACCAAGTGTACTGGGAGTAGATGTACTTGATTATGCTCCATTTGCATTCTTCTGTCTGTTATGTCCAATCCTCTGCATCATTTACGCATGCATTAACTTCGCAATCTTCAGAGAAGAAGCTTAGACTTCTGCATCGTAAAACAAACTGTTGTATAAATAATGAAACGGGAAACAAGAAATTCTTCTTACTGTTAAAGAGGAGGCCGGTAGATTCAAATCTACCGGCCTTTTCTCTGACACAATATTTTCAATTGGCGTTCCAACTGATACTCAGGGGGGCTTCATAGAGAAGATTGCAGTACCATTGATAGCTGTCAACGGATACCGGATTGAAGCTGGTTTTATATGTTCCATGGTAGGCAAGACCCTGGCTGGTATAGACCGTAATACAGAAGGTATCATCTAAATTATTATAACCCTTCAGAGGACCGGCTGCAGCCAGCCGCCTGCCGTCATAAATCATCAGATCCTCAGTTTCCGGCCACCGCCATCCATCAGATGGTTCAGGAAGCTGTACAGTGAAGTCCAGGCTGTAAATACCATCGCCGTTTACTGAGAATACCATTAAATTCTCCCCATACTGCGCTGCCAGGAAGTTGTCGCCTCTCCAGGAATCCCATGAGGAAGATGATTTCAGCCCATCCATTGCCTCTATCCGCTGTTTTGCTGTCATGGTGTCCGTTTCGATTACTGTGATGATGTAAGAACTGTTTTCCAGGGTGTGAAGCAGAATGGTATTCTGATTCGGACTCAGCTCCATGGCCAGGATTTCACTTTCAGGATTCAGCGGATATACCATGGAAAGCTGGTCTGCTTTTACACCGTCAGCCTTATTGTACGGCAGCATGTAAATCCCGTAACCACCCGGAACCTGGCTGAAGTCGAAAAGGGTGCCCTCTGATCCATGTCCCGGTAAGGTGAAATAGATGGCATCCTCTGTGACCACATTACATCTGCTCCAGATGTTTGCGATTTCAGATTGGGCACTTCCGTAGCTTACTCCTGTGATTTCATCGGAAGGGTTCTTATCCAGTCCGATTTTTATTTTTTCTGTGGCCAGCACCGGAATCCGAAAGTACTCCTGGAACTGCTGAGCGATATACTGGTCACTGTCCGTTGTCAGTTCTGACAGCCAGTCCGCAGCAGCATCTTCATCCTCAATAACACGGCTTGTAGCCGAAATTTCTTCATATCCCATATGATTATCACTTGGGACAGTAATGAGCAGCTGCAGAGCATAACAGTCCATGTAATCAGCCAGGCTGATTTTCTTTTCTTTGTTTTCACCCGGCAAAATCTCTTCTGCCAGCTCATCGAAGGCATCATTGACACCGTTCTGAGTTCCAGGCAGTACCTCGTCGCCGTAAACATAGCCGATGGAATCACGGATGGTAATTCCAAATTCAGGCATTTTCTTATAATAGTATTCCGGGTCCTCTTCAAAAGGACTGGAAGGGTAGAAGGCGGTCTCAGTTTTCAGTGTATCACCGGTGGTAACTCTGGTATTCCAGTAAAAATCTTCCCAGAATGTACTCCACAGATTCACGGTGATGCCATCAGCGGCAGCCGGGTCACCGAAGATGGTTGTTTCTGTAATGGTTACATCATCACTGTACTGACTGATGCCGGAAGACAGGAAAAATATACTTCCTGCTGGGACTGCCAGCAGAAGGAAGATGCATACGAAAGTCAGGATTCTACGCATGGTTCTTCCTCCTTTCCAGATTCATCAGAATCAAGTTCATATTTGCTGCGAAGCATTGAGAACATAATTCCCAGGATAAGTATCACAAGAACGGATGTAATGACGAGGCCAAATCCGCCGTTATCGTCAAACAACAGTGCAGTTTCCACCATCATGACATTGTAAATAGCACTTCCTTTTCCAGTTCTGCGGGTAACGTAAGAACCGTAAGCTGTTGTTATACTGAGTGCAGAAGCAAGTAGGAAATTCTTACTCCATCCATAGACATCTGCCATTGGAAGCAGTGCATGGAGAACATCATGCCTCCAGAATGCCAGGAAAATATGATGCTGGGTAAAGCCTGCATCAGGGTGTTTTGCCAGGAAATTCTGAAGGAGCAGGTACACCGTCCAGAGCTGCACAGCCCAGAGGAGAAGGAAACAGATCAGGTTCCAGAGGCTTTGCCAGGCCATGATGGCATACTCTGAGATGCCCAGACGCTGAAGTGTGTATGTCTGCATGTTCCCCGGACGGCTGCCGGTGCGGCAGAGAACGGATCCAACAGCAAAG
>JAFYKS010000416.1 GCA_017537495.1 Bacillota bacterium
CACATTTCCACCCTGGAAAACTGTGAGGCTACCATGCGCATTTATACTCTAATGGAGTTATGCCAGTCCTTCGGTGTGACACCAAACGATCTTCTGCTGAAGCCTGAAGAGGAACCGGGCACTGAAACCGGATCAAGTAAGAAGCGGAAACTGACCCAGGCCGAAAAGCTGATTATTGCAAGAATGCAGCTGAAAGAACTGTGTTATATACTGAACGACGAAACAGAGGAGTAGAACTCCTCTGTTTTTTGTTGCCTTATAATTGCTGCTTACCACTCATCGTCAGGGAACTCCAGCCAGTCACCTCTCAGCTGGTCTTCCATCAGTTCTTCCAGCTGGGCCAGAGCCTGGCGGAAATCGGTGCGGGCCTGGACGATGTCATCCGGTTTCTGAGCGTCCAGAATGGCCTCGAATTCCATGAGGGAGCGGTTGATCATGGGACGCAGATCGCCCAAAGCTTCTTCGTACATGCGTTCAGCCTTCAGCAGAAGCAGCTTGTTTTCTTCCTGGTCACGAGGGTGAACCTTCAGGTGGGCAAGTTCTGCCATGCGGGCTTCGGCTGCCGCATCATCGTAAATGCTGTCTTCGCCCTTGATGATGACCTTCTTCGTTACTTCAGTGGAGTCTACCTTGACGATGACCTCCAGGAGGGCATTAATATCGTAGGTGAAGGTGACAGTGATAGACTCTTCACCGGCAGGGCGCGGCGGTACCGGCATGGTGATGCTTCCCAGCTTCAGGTTGCCCTTGGCCAGACGGCTTTCTCCCTGCAAAATATCCACACAAACACTTCTCTGGTTATCCTTGACAGTCCAGTACTTTCTGGTGCGGCTGGCAGGGATTACGGTATTTCTTTCGATAATCGGATCGAAGTAGCCGCTTTCCAGGGAGTCGCCGATACCACGGATGGAGGTGTCGGTACCCAGGGAGTAAGGACATACGTCGGTGAGAACCACTTCGCGGATATCCTTATTTCGTTCCTTCATGGCAGCCTGCAGAGCGGCACCCATAACGATAGCCTCATCCGGATTAATGTTGGATTTTGGCGGACGGCCCATGAGACGGCCTACGAAACGGCGGATCAGCGGAAGCTTGGTGGCACCGCCAACCAGAACTACTTCGTCGATGTCCTCCAGACGGATGCGGGCATCACGGAGGGCACGCTCAATCGGTTTCTTGATACGTTCAAAGAGAAGCTGGCAGGCTTCTTCGTACTGCTTCAGCGTCAATTCCATGTGAAGAGACTCTTCGTTGATAACGGCGCTGAGGACGATACGGTCCTTTTCACAGAATTCCTTCTTGGCTTTTTCGGCCTGACGCTTCAGGTGGGTCAGGGTTTTCAGCGGCACTTCTGCTTCATTGATTTCGAACTTATTGATGAACATACGGTAGAGAACTTCGGTAAAGTCTTCGCCGCCCAGGAAATTGTCACCGGCTACGGAGCGGACTTCCATGATCACATCATCCAGTTCCAGAATGGAAACATCCAGGGTACCGCCGCCCAGGTCGAATACCAGGTAGCGAACTTCATCTTCCAGATCTTCTGCACGCTGGTCGATGCCGTAGGCGATGGCTGCTGCCGTCGGTTCATTAATGATGCGCTCTACTTTCAGACCGGCCAGTTCGCCGGCTTTTTTGGTGGCTTTGCGCTGACGGTCATTAAAGTAGGCAGGCACGCTGATCACTGCTTCTTCCACGGCACAGCCCAGATAGTGTTCTGCATCTTCCTTCAGGGAGCGGAGCACGAAGGCGGACAAATCTTCCGCGCGGTATTTCTTCCCCTGCAGTTCGTAGATGCGTTCGGTACCCATGGCACGCTTAAACACGGAAACTGTATTGGCCGGGTCGGTACTCTTGCGTTCCAGGGCGGTTTCACCCACGTAAATGGTACCCTCTGCATCTACGCTGACCACGGACGGGGTCAGCAGACTGCCAAGTCGGTTGGGGATAACAGTTACGTCCCCTTCTTTATATACAGCCACCAGAGAGTTGGTGGTCCCAAGGTCAATTCCTAAAATCATTCAAAAAATCCCTTCTTCTTCATAAAATATTCCGGCATCTTCTGCAGGTCGATATCGTGCTGACAGACTGCGAGGCCTTCACGCTGGTATTTTGCTGCGCCTTCTTCATCGCCCCGGATGCAGGCCAGATACACCAGTGCGCAGTAGGCATCTATGCAGCCGGCGAACCGGCAAAACTCGCATTTCCGGCCTTCCAGTGCCATCAGAATCCGTTCTCCCGCCTCCTCGAAACGTCCCAGAATGCCCAGGGCCTCTGCAGAACGTGCCAGATAGTAGGCGCGCTGATAGCCGCTGTCCATAAAGTCGGCAGGCACTGCTGCCAGTACCTTTTCAGCGAACTCAAAGGCTTTCTTTTTATCCTTCAGTTTGTAGTAAAGGCGTGCGACCTCCAGCAGGTTATGGAGGGCAGTCGGGTCTGCTTCATAAGCCTTCAGGAAGTGGTCAAGTGCCTGGTGTACCGTATCTTTGCCGCAGACATCGCTGTACATCAGGTGGCGTCCTGCATAGAAATGGCGGTAGAACGGGCGCGGATCCCGACTGCAGCAGTAGTCCACCAGATCCCAGTTTTCCAGGATGGATGCGGTCTGCTTGATTTCGTCCAGGACATCCAGGCTCTGTTCCAGGCTGTGGGCAGCAAGGAAGTTCTTGCCTTCTTCCAGTGCCTGGTCGAAGCGGCCGGAAAGACGGTACATTTCGATGATGCTGCACATATCATCAGTTTCCTGATAGAGGCGCCAGTTTTCACGGTAGCATTCGATGGCATTATCGTATTCTTTCATGCGGGCGTAAATCATACCCTTATCCCGGAGAATACGAGGCCATTTGCGGTCCTGACCTTCCGAGAGAACCTCTGCACGGTCGAGGCGTTTCAAAGCTTCTTCGTATTCACCGCGGTGAATGTGGATGGCGCAGAAGAGAATCTGGGCATAGACCAGGTTCGGATCCATTTCTACAGCCATCTGCAGATGATGGAGTGCCGCATCGAAACGGTCCATCTGAATTTCATTTCCCGCAATCTGTGCATAGCGGAAGCCGGCAGGATCCAGTTCTGCCATGCGTTCGTAGAGCTTCTGGGCTTCTTTGTGGCGTGACATGCCGTAATATTCTCCGGCCAGATCACCCATCAGATCAAGGTCGGAAGGGAATTTGTGCACACCTTCCTGCAGCAGCTCCATATATTCCTGCCGGAAGATCTGCTTTCTGGTCCGCACGAACAGCTCTTCGCAGACCTGAACCAGGCGGAACGTAACTCCGGCGGTGGATTTTATTTCTGCAGGAGGGAAAACTTCTCGGTTTTCATCGGCGGCATCTTCCAGCACGCTGCGGTAGGTGAAACGTGCTTCTTCCAGCTTGTTGGAAGCTTCCTGTGCCTTGCCGCGCAGGAAGGTAATCTGTGTACCCTGCACCTGGGCTTCCAGGCTGTCCAGCTCCTGGAATGCTTCGTCGAACTCGCCTACCTCTATGAGAATATTGATTTTGCAGAAATAGGCTTCAATGTCGCCGGCAAAACAGTTGATACAGTCGTTGCAGTCCTGGTATGCATCGTTATAATGTCCCAGCTCGTAATACGCATTGGCACGGATGCGGTAAGGCAGGTGGAAGGTGTCGTCCAGGCGGATTGCCTCGGTAGCAGCTTCAATAGCTTCTTCAAACTGCTTCATTTCGTAATGCAGCTCTGCTTTTCGGGCAAAAGGTACAGGCAAGTCCGGACAGTCGATGGTCACGTTGGTGATGACTGCCAGAGCGTCTTCCATCTGGTCCAGTTCCTCCAGGCAGACGGATCTCATGACCCGGGTTCGAGACAGGTTGTCTGTGTGTTTTTCCTTCTCTTCCGGATCGGAAGTAATCAGGCGGAGTTCTTCCAGAATTTCTTCGGCCTGCAGGAATGCTCCCAGTGCTTCTTCTGTCTCGCCCAGACTCAGCCAGGCTGTGGCCAGGTAATGTAACCGCTCGGCGTCATCTTTTTTATCCGGTGCGGTGAATCCGGTAAGCAGAATGGACGCGTTTTCAAATTCACCTTTATCGATGTAGATGACAGCCAGATCCAGCTTCTCCTTTACGGAGGCCTGATCTGCTTCTGCTGCCAGTCTCAGTTCTTCTCTGCGTCCCTCCTGGATGGTCTCCTCCAGTTCCTGGCCTCTTGGACTGTAGCGGTCTTCGGCCAGTACCTGATCTACCCATTTCTGGGCTTCTTCGTACTTTTTCAGACCGAGGCAGGCTTCTGCCATGCCCATGCATGCCCAGTGGGAACTGCTGCGAAGTTCCAGCGCTTTATGGAACCGTTCTTCCGCCTGCTCAAAATTCTCTTTCGCCAGAGCAATTTCTCCGGCCATGCAGCATATGGTGACATTGGAATCATATGCCGGATATACCGCTTCCATTTCCGCTGCAGCCAGCGGCAGATTTTCCTCGTTGAGGTAGAGCTTGGATTTTTCCACATGAAGATAGGGGTGGGAAATTCCTGTGGATTCCATATCGGAAACGCATTGCCAGCCTTCTTCCTGTTCGTGGCGGTTTACATGGCCGTTTAAGGTATAGTAAAGATTGATGTACCAGTCGTAATCGGCATCCTGAGGTCCTTCGAAGAATGTATATTCCAGACCACCGCCCTTACGGTTCAGCGGCGTCAGCAGGATGGCATCCACGAACTCTTTTGGATAGCGTTTTATGAGTGACTCCCTGTTTTCTTCGAAATGGAAGGTGCGGTCCAGGGCCTGAATGACGGAATCCGGCAGGAACCACCATTCCATGAGGAAGCGGAGCAAAGCATCCTGTACATCGGATGCCGTATCAATGCGGGTACAGAGCGGATTGGATGCCAGCGCCTCCCAGTTTGCAGAATCGATTCTGCGGTAAAAGTCTGCATAAAGCTGCTGGAGTTCTTTCGTCCAGCGGTAAGCAGGGTGTTCCGGCGGCAGCAGATTCTGGGTCATATAGGACGGCTGCTCCTGGCTTCCGTCAGCAGACTCCGGTTTTTCACCGGTTGCTGCGGATTCTTTTGCGTATTCCATGGCCTCTTCGTAGGCCTGGCGGAGTTCCATGAACTCTTCCGGTTTATCCTCTGGATTGGTTTCAGCCAGACGGCTGCGGTAAGCTTTCTTAATAGCTGCTTTATCAGATGTCGGCGCGATGCCGAGAATATTCCAGTTAATCATAAGGGGTGTCCTCCTTTTGAAGATAGGACTATTCTAACATATTTTTGGTGAGATGTGTGTTTGGCTGTGGAATTTTGAGCGAAAATATGTTAGGATATCATATTAACTTTTTTTGAGGGGTAACAGGGGATGACGAAAAAAGAAGAACGGTTACAGAAACGAATACAGAAAAACCTGCAGGAGAACATTCGTCTGAGCGATGAGGGAGCACTGCTTCTGGAAAAGGGGAAAAGGGGGTTCCTGAATCTGCTCTTTGGACGGACAGCTGTTGTACTGGTACTTCTGGTGCTTCAGTTTCTGCTTATATTTTCTTTCTTCCAGTGGCTGGAGCAGTACTGGGGATATTACTATCTGGCTACAACTGTGATTGCCATTCTTACCGGTATTCACATTCTGAACAGCCCGGGAGATGCCACGGGAAAAATGACCTGGATGGTTCTGGTTATGGCAGTGCCGGTTTTCGGCACCATGCTGTATGTATGGGTGCAGATGGATGTGGGACACCGTATGTATCACAAGAGACTTTCTGCCATCATTGAGCGGACCAGAAACATGCTGAACACAGAAGCAGAAACTGCAGATAAACTGAAGGCAGAGCACAGGGATCTCCACGAACTTGGCGTTTATCTGGACCGGTTCGGAGGTTTTCCTGTCTACGAAGGCTGCCATGTGAAATACTTTTCATCGGGAGAGGATAAGTTCGAAGATCTGCTCATCGAACTGGAAAAAGCCCGCGACTTCATATTCCTGGAATATTTTATTATCGACGAAGGATACATGTGGGGCCGCATCCTTGAGATTCTCTGCCGTAAAGCGGCGGAAGGCGTGGAAGTAAGAGTGCTCTATGACGGCACCAATGCGGGATACCGACTGCCTTACAGTTATCCGGCCAAACTGGAACTGCTGGGCCTGAAATGCAAGGTGTACGCGGTGCCGAGACCGGTGGTTTCCACCCATCATAACAACCGCGATCACCGCAAAATCCTGGTCATCGACGGCAAGACGGCCTATACAGGCGGCGTCAATCTGGCCGATGAATACATCAACCGGCGGACTTTGTACGGCCATTGGAAAGATGCTGCAGTCCGTGTGGACGGCCAGGCAGCCAAAAGCTTTACTCTCATGTTCCTGCAGATGTGGAACATGGATGAAAAGATGGCACAGTATGATAAATACCTTGAAGGAGATTTTGATACCACATCGGAGAATGGGTTTGTGATTCCTTATGCAGACAGTCCTCTGGACCACGAGCGGGTAGGAGAGATGATTTATCTGGATATTCTGAACCGGGCAGAGCGGTACGTTCACATCATGACGCCATACCTGATTCTGGACTCAGAAATGATTACTGCCCTGACTTTCGCTGCAAAACGTGGTGTTCAGGTGCAGATTATCATGCCCCATGTGCCGGATAAGGAGTATGCCTTCGCTCTGGCCAAAACCTATTACGGCCAGCTGATGAATGCAGGCGTGGAGATTTACGAATATGAACCGGGTTTTGTTCATTCCAAGGTTTTCGTGTCTGATGACCGGAAGGCTGTGGTGGGTACGGTAAACCTGGACTACCGAAGCCTTTATCATCATTTTGAATGCGGTCTGTATATGCAGGAGAATGTGGAGATTGCCGCCATCGAGCAGGACTTCCTGGAAACCCGGGAAAAATGCATTAAGATGGAAAAAGATTTCTGGAAAAAAGAACCGGTGCTGCGCAGAATCACCGGACTGGTGCTGAAAATTGTGGCACCGCTGATGTAATAAAGCATGAAAAAAGGACTCGATTGATTTCGAGTCCTTTTGTTGTGTGCGGAATGTTATGCTACGCCCATATATTCTTCGAAGGTAATGCCGGCTTCGGTGATTTCCTTCGCCACATCCAGGCCTACGTAGCGGATATGCCATGGTTCATACATGTAACCGGTAATATCTTCCTTACCCTTCGGATAGCGGATGATGAAGCCGTATTCATCACAGTGTTCTGCAATCCAGGCACCGTCCGGATAGTCGGCATAGTTCTGGGACAGGCCCCAGTTCATGGAAGCACTGGTGATGTCAATGGCATAACCGGTGTGGTGTTCACTGCGGCCTGGATATGCAAACATTTTGTCTGTATATTCCCTGCCATTGGATGCCAGAGAGTTATAGTACAGGCTTTCCTGAACGCTGAATCCGCGGTATGCAGAACAGATGCAGAAGTTGAGACCTTCTGCCTTGGCATCTGCCAGCATTTCCAGATAAGCATCGTAGGCTTCTCTCTTTACCTTCAGATTCTGGTTGGTGGAAAGGGAACCGTCGATGTCTACCATGTCGGTTGGATAGTAGTCGCGTCCAACAGTATATTCCTTATTTACCAGTACCAGCAGGTTGCCGTCATCGGACTGCAGAGTGCTGATGATTGGAACGCCGTAGTCGCTGCCGTCGCCCTGCGGCGGATTCTTTTCCGGATTCGGTTTCTGTTCTTCAGAAGGACCAGCTGGTTCTTCCGGCTCATCGGATTCGTCCGGTTCATCAGTTTCGTCTGGTTCTTCAGCTTCGTCCGGTTCGTCGGTTTCTTCCAGCTCTTCGGCCTCGCCGCTGCCTTCATCGGTTTCATCGCTCACACCCGGCAAAGTGTCCCCACCCGGTGTTTCCTCCGGATCGTCTTTGCCGCAGGCAGTAAATGCTGCTGCGAGACAGAGGACTAATATCAGTATGAATAATTTTTTCAAGAAATTTGCTTTCATTTCAATACACCCCACTTATAGTTTTTTCTGTTCTCACTATACCATATTTTTCGCGCTGCTTCTACAGGATTTTTAAGCCTGCCTCTGTTGTCATTGCAATTCGGATATAATATAATGATTTTATTCCTGAAGGATATAATAAAATGCAAACGGGGGAATCACCATGACAGCAAACGATGCAGAAAAAATTTATGAATATCTGGAATCTCAAAAGGAAGCCCAGTTAAAGGAACTGATCCGTCTTTCTTCCATACCGAGTGTGGGTACAAACCCGGAAGGCCTCGAAGACTGTAGAATGTTGCTTACGGATCTGCTGCGTTCCATGGGGATGAGGACGGAGATTTTGGAAACACCCACCGTTCCGGCAATCTTTGCGGAGCTGAAAACGAAGCAGGAGAATATGCCGACGGTTCTGTTCTACGGTCATTATGATGTGATGCCGGCAGAACCGGTGGAATCATGGAATACGCCTCCGTTCAATCCAACCATTGTTGGCGACAGACTTTTCGGGCGTGGCACAGCAGACAATAAAGGTCAGTTTATGGCACATCTGATGGCCATTCGGGCCTGCGTGGAAGTCCTTGGGGATGTGCCTGTGAATATAAAAATCATTTTGGATGGGGAAGAGGAGTCCGGAAGTCCAAGCCTTGAATGGCTTGCGGAAACTTACGGCGATCTGCTGCGTGCAGATCTGGTGTATGTTTCCGATAGCAGCATGTACAGCGATACGGTTCCGCTGATCTGCTACGGAAACCGTGGAGATCTTTCCTTCGATATTGATATCACTACGGCAGAAACAGATAATCACTCCGGGAATAAGGGCGGTGTGATTGAAAATGCGGCGTGGAAGATGGTGAAGCTTCTTTCTTCTATGGTGGATGAAGAGGGCCATGTTACGATTGATGGATTCTACGATACCATCCTGCCCGTTTCCTCTGCCCAGGAGGAGATGATGGAAAAACTGGATTTTGACCCGGAAACGCTCTGCAGACTGTATGGCGTGAAGCGGCTGAAATTCGAAGATAAAAAGGAACATTACCGGCATCTCATGTTCCTGCCGACCTTTACCATCAATGGACTGGTAAGCGGATATGGCGGGGAAGGATCCAAAACCATTATTCCGTGCCATGCAAAAGCAAAGATCGACATCCGGCTGGTTCAGGGACAGAAGGGTCTGGATATTTACGAAAAAGTGTGCCGCCATGCAGCAAAAGCGGAACCGGATGCAGTGTTCAGTGAATATTCTTCCATGGAACCTTCGGTAACGGAACCGTCCCTGCCAATCATTGCGAAGGTAAGAGAAGCCATCCGGAAAGCATATCAGGTGGAGCCGGTGAACATGCCTGTATTGGGAGCAAGCCTTCCGAATTATGTTTTTACAGATGTTCTCAAGGTTCCGACCGTCAGCGTACCTTATGGAAATCCGGACGAAAACAATCACGCACCAAATGAAAATATGAAACTTTCCTGTTATTTCAGCGGAATCCGCGCTACGGCACAGGTCCTGCTGGAACTGGCAGAGGCGAAATAGCTGAACGAAAAAAGCTGTGAGATATTACTTCTCACAGCTCTTTTTATGTGTCGTTTTAATTAATAAATGCTTCTCTTTACGTAATGTGTGTGCAGCAGTTCATGGGCCTTGTGGCCTCCCGGTTCGCCCAAGAATTCCTTATACAGTTCCTGGATTACAGGGTTTTCATGGCTCTTTCTCAGAGTCATGGCTGCGTCCTCGCTGTACAGTGCCTTGGCACGTTCTGCACGCAGGTCGGTGAAGTTGCGCACGTCTGCAGGCTGATGAGGCTGGCCCCCGCCGTTTACACAGCCTCCCGGACAAGCCATTACTTCAATG
>JAFYKS010000037.1 GCA_017537495.1 Bacillota bacterium
CGGAGATGTGCAGGATGCCTACACCTTCCTGACCGAAGATTCTTTCGATATCAAATTCATCGATGGACAGGGTTCTGCCCACTTCTCCTGCTCTGTCATTCCATACTCTTGGAGCTCTCAGACCGAAGCCGGAGTCTGCAATATTAAACTGGTGACGGAAGCCCCATGGGCCGCCCTGTTCCACTTCAGCACCTTCGTAACGGATATTTCTGGAGCGCAGTTCGCTCTTAATGAACTCTGCGATTGGGCTGCCCTTTACGAACTTGGTCAGCACCAGACATTCTTTGCCCAGAGAAGAGGAAACGTTGAGCACGTTGCTCTCTGCGGAAGTGCACTGCATGATGAAGCGGTTGCTGTTATGTACAGCCATTCTGTCTTCCGGGGTGATACGTACACCCATGCTGGTAGGACAAGCGATGGCATAGCGGTAATTTTCACGGAGATTCAGTTCCATAAGTTTAGTTCCTTTCTTATTTAAACGTTCATTTATTTACAATACTTTCGCCGCATGCCTTCGGGCACACAGCCTGATATTTTATTCTACAACAGATTAGATTGCAATGGAATTGCATTTTAGAGTGAAAAACATTGCAAAAACACGCATCTCATGATATACTGCAGAAAAACCCCGGGAGGCCCGCTTATGTCCAGCATTTTCAAGTACCGTGACAGTTCCATATACAGCCATCATTCCATCGATATCCGTCCGGATATTGATGAATTTGCAATGCACGCCCACGAGTGGCTGGAAGTTCTCTACTTCATCTCCGGCCGGGGGACCTACCTGGTGGAAGGCAGCCAGTACCCCATGGAGCCTCACGATGTATTCATTCTCCGTCCTGCAGAAATGCATAAGCTGGTCATCGATCCGGAAGTACCCTATGAGCGGATTGTAATTCATTTTTCCCCGGACATGCTTTCGGAACTGGATCCGTCACACGACCTGCTGCGCCCCTTCTACGACCGGCCTTTGGGCCAGCAGAATCGCTACAGTCTGGACAGTGATTCAGACGGTCTGCTGCGCGCCGCCTTCAGCGCTTTCAAGTTCGATCACGTACCCGATGTACGTATGAACCTGACCGCACGTCTTTTGCTGATTCTCACAGCCCTGGACGGCCTCCACGGTTCCGGCCAGCTTCACACCCCTGCACCTGGCCTGCAAAGTGAGCTGGTGGCATATGTGAACGAGCATTTATTCGAGGACATTTCCGTTCAGACCATCGCCGATGCCTTTTACCGGAGCAAATCCCAGATCAGCCGCCTCTTCCATCAGGCTACCGGCTCCCCTCTCTGGGACTATGTGGTCATCAAGCGGCTTATGGCAGCCCGCGCCATGATACAGCGTGGGGAAGCTGCCAATTCCGCCTGCACCGCCTGTGGTTTCTCTGATTATTCAGCCTTTTACCGCGCCTACCGCAAGCACTTCGGCAGTTCGCCGCGGGAGGACGCACCGGGCAGGGGCTTGTAATTCTGCCTGTTTTAGGGTAAAATAAGATGTTAGAGTTATTCTGGAGGTATACATTATGAACCGAATTGTAACCATGGTATCCCGTAACCTGTTTAAAGTTCCCGGCCTGTGGGTCAAGCTTTGCCGCTATGCAAAAAACGCCCCTGACCATCCGGAACAGGAGCAGGAACGTTACGACCATATTCGACATATTTTGACACTTGGCGTTACCAGCGGAAACATCCATATGGAAGTTACCGGTCTGGAAAATCTGCCGGAAGAAGACGGTTTCCTGATTTACGCAAATCATCAGGGCCTTTTTGACTGTGTAGCACTGGTTTATTCCTGTCCGCGTCCGCTTGCTGCTGTCTGCAAAAAAGAACTGAAAGGCATTCCGTTCGTGCAGCAGGTTATCGACTGTACCAAGTCTTTCCTTATGGACCGTGACGATGCCCGTCAGTCTCTGGGAGTCATTCAGGAGGTTACGAAGGAAGTTGCCGGCGGCCGCAACTACGTGATTTTCCCGGAAGGTACCAGAAGCCGTGAAGGCAATAAAGTACAGGAATTCCACGCAGGTTCTTTCAGAGCAGCCATTAAGGCCAAGAAGCCGGTAGTGCCTGTCGCAGTTATCGACACCCACAAGGTATTCGATGTGAAAGGCTCGGCCCCTGCCCACGCACAGCTCCATTACCTTCCGCCAATTATGCCGGAAGAATTCGAAGGCATGAAGGCACAGGAACTCTGCGATATGGTGAAAGCGAGAATTGTAGAAAAAGTCGGATGTTAGTTCGCCTAAAAAGGACATATTTCCCTATCTTTTGGGACATATGTCCTTTTTTTCTCCATATTTGTCCCTTTTACCAGGATGAAATCAGCTGATCGATGGCAGACACATCAATATCTCCCTTTGGGCCGTCCACGGTAATAAACAGATCTCTGGAAACCAGTAAATCTGCTGCATGATAGTCCATAAGCCGGTTCTTAAACCGTTCCATATAGCCTTCGTCCTGGCACTTCCCCGCATGCTCCAGATAAATTACTCTGCCATCATCCAGCCATATGGTGAAATCCGGATAAATCGTCTTCCAGCGTCCACCCTTTCCTTTGATACGCAGCCGCTTCTCATACTCAAAATACAGCCCATGGGCATACAGCCTCCTCGCAATAATCGCCTCCGACTTGGAGCGTGTGAAAAATCCCAGACCTGTATCATGTATCAGTTCCTCTCTGTTAAAAGGATTCTGTGACACAGGAAAATGTCGTTTCCCCCGAAGCAGAATTTCTTCACATTCCGATTCAGAAAACAGTTCCGTATGAAAATGATATGATTTTAAGAAAACTTCCAATGCAGCAATATTCTCTTCCGTCATCCTTACTTTTTCCTGCGCATTCTGTCGGTCCAGAAGTTTTTTAATTAAATCCCCATCCTTCTTCCAGCTGAGGTACTTTTCTTTTTTTTCGCCCACTTCCAGGATATAGTACTTATACTTATTACCATTTCTTTTGGGATGAAATTTCACTCCGGGCAAAGTATACGCACAAGTCTCAAACCGCCGGTAATACGTTTCCATCAGTTTCTTTTCCCGTTTCAAAATTTCCTTTAATCTCAAACAAAATCACCTCCCGAAGCAACCATATCACAGGTCAACGCCAGGAGGTGAAAATTTTTAAATAAATGTCATATTTCAGGGATTTTCTGTCGGATTTCAGGGATTTTTTGCAGCCGCTGAAATACTCTGCATCTCCTGCAAAATCGCAAGTCCCAGCTCATATTCCTCATCTCCCGGCTGTGCTACCACCGGGCGCTGAATCAGTTTATATGGATTACAGGGCAGCAATATCAGTATGAGGAGCAGAATGACGGTGGCAACGAGGATTCCCACAGATGGCAGAAATCCAATATCGACAAGAGTCGACAGGAACAGTCCAATTTCGCAGGCCAGCGTCAGAAAATACCCCGCATAAGCAGATCCGCACTCTGCATCGTAAATTGACGATGCTTTCAGATTTTCCAGGGTGGCAGGCTTGTCTTTTGACAGCAGCTCCAGCATGGCATGCTCACACCCGTGATGTCTTCGGAACTGCTGCATCATCTCATCTTCTGTATAGAGATTGCGTCTTGTAAAGACAATAATCATCAAAGGGAAAAATGCCAGTACACAGAAAACCAG
>JAFYKS010000038.1 GCA_017537495.1 Bacillota bacterium
AAGGCACCAGAGTGCTGGTCAACGGTAAAATTACCGTGACCAATGGAGAAAAGGCAATCGCATTCCAGTCTTACACCCATCAGGTGCAGTATATCGGAACAAAAACAACAAATGAAATTTACGAAGGATTCTATAACAGCACAGCAGAGCTGGATGCACAGCTGATTGCAAGATATAACTCCGGTGCCTCCAACCTGGATGGCGGATCTGCAGAAATCGTAGTATATAACGCTGCGAGAAAGACAGCTTATGCCGTAAACGGTATTAAGGGAACACTGGATCAGATTGCGATGAATTCTCTGACCTCCGGTGAAAAGACTTCCACTCTGCAGACGCTGGAAGGAAAGGAAATCAATGTAAAGGCTCTGGTAGAAGGAAAAGATGCAGAATTTACCTATGGAGATATGACCTCTGTGGCAGTATCTGCGGATGGCAGTCTGGTGGCTGCAGCCCTGCAGGATGCAGATTATACGAAGAACGGCCGTGCTGTACTCTTCAGCTGCAGCAAGGACGGAAGCCTGACCTTTAAGTCCATGACAGAAACCGGCGTTCAGCCGGATATGATTACGTTCACCGATGACGGAAGCCTGGTACTGACTGCCAACGAAGGGGAACCAAGACAGGGTTATTCTGCAGAAGGTGCTGTGGATCCGGAAGGAACCGTAACCATTATAAATGTAAAGGACGGTATTGGTGAAACCGTTGGATTTGGAGATTTTGACGGACAGCGTGAAAGCCTGACACAGGCCGGCGTAGTGATTAAGAAGGAAACCAGCCCGTCCGTGGATTTTGAACCGGAATACATCACGACAGAAGGAAGCACCGCTTACGTTTCTCTTCAGGAAGCAAATGCAGTCGCAGTTCTGGACCTGAATAAGAAGGCATTTACCGGTGTATACAGCATCGGCTTCGAAGACTACAGCAAGACTGCTATTGATCTGAATTCCAAGGATGGAAAGTACGAAGCGGCAACTTATGATAATATCATGGGTATCCGCATGCCGGATGCTATCAGTTCCTTCACGGCTGGAGGCAAGACCTATCTGGTCACTGCCAACGAAGGCGACAGCCGTGCATGGCCGGTAGAAACCGAAGCTGATGTCAATGAAATCAAGGATAAGAAGTCCCCGGTAACCGGTCAGAAATTCGAGGGTAAGGTAACCTGGTTCGATGTTACCCAGTATGACGGACTGAAAGAAGGTACTGATTATCTCTTTGGCGGACGCAGCTTTACAGTACTGGAAGTAACAACGGACGGCCTGAAGACCGTATACAGCAGCGGAAATGATTTCGAAAAGATTACCGCAGAAGTGCTGCCTGAGCATTTCAACTGTTCCAACGATACCATTGAACTGGAAGACAGAACCGGAAAGAAGGGACCGGAACCGGAAGGAATCACCACTGGTATTGTAGACGGAAGAACCTATGCGTTCATTGCACTGGAACGAATCGGAGGCATCATGATGTACGATGTAACCAATCCTTCCAAAACTGAATTTGTCAACTACATCAACAGCCGTGACTTCAGTCAGGATGTGAGAAATGATGTGTCTCCGGAAGGTCTGGCATTCGTGCCTGCAGGACAGAGTTCTACAGGAAATGCACTGCTGGTTGCTGCAAACGAAGTATCCGGCACAGTGAGTGTCTATGAACTGACAGCAGAAGCCAAGGTGACTCCGCCTTCCTGGACACCATCTTATACCCCGGATGTTCCGGCCGTTCCGGATGTTCCAGACGCTCCGGCCGTTCCGGATGAAGAGGACGGAATTGCTGAAAATGTAAAGGCAGTTCGTTTCTCTGCAAAATCCAAACTCACCACACTCCACGGAAAGCGTGCAGTGAAGGTATACTGGAATGCACCGGAAGAAGTGAAACTGGATGGTTATCAGGTATTCCGTTCTGTAAAGCGTTACAGCGGATTTACGAAGAAACCGTTCTTCACAACCAGCAATACCTGTTACTGGAATACAAAGGATCTGAAGGTCGGAACCCGCTACTACTACAAGGTTCGTGGTTTTAAGGAAATCGACGGAGAAAGGGTATATACCCAGTGGTCCACCAAAGCATGGAGAACTGTATAAAAAAGCTCCTTCTGTAAAATTATAAGATAAAAAAATACGGTTCGGGTGTCTGCTGTCAGCAGGCATCACGAACCGTATTTATATTTTAATATTAAATATGAATTTCACCTTCAGCCAGAATCACACCGGTGCCGCCAACCTGGATTTTGCAAGTTTCAGCGTCCGCTTCAATGTGGCTAAGGTTTACGGAAGGTCTGTCCATGGCCTCACACTGTACGATACGGCAGTCATCGCCTGCAGAGACGAATCCGTTCAGGTAGCCGTAGTAAGTCAGTGCGCCGTTGGAGGTGCCGGTTGCTGCTTCTTCGTCGATGTCATAGAGCGGAGCAAAGTTTCTCACATGGCAGGTGGTCTTCACTTCGTCGACTTCGCAGTCCAGAGTGAATGCATGTACGCCAACTACTTCGTAACGTTCAGACAGCTTGGACAGAGCAGGGACGTCCGGTGCGATAGCAGCCAGATCAGCGCGTGATGCTACCGGCATCATGATATCAGGCAGTCCTGTGGAAATCATCTGCGGAATCAGGTTTACACCCTTTGCTTTCTGGTCGGCATAGGATAGACCCATGATGGTATACAGTTCTTCCAGACCTTCTTCACATGCGATTTCGCTGATCTTAACCGGAGTCGCCATATCCATCAGAATGAAGCCGTCCTTCACCACGATGTTCAGATCACCGGACAGAGTGTGGTTCATATAAACCGCATTGTCTTCGATGTAGCCGCCGTAAAGCAGTGCCTTGAAGGAACCGATGGTAGCATGGCCGCACAGGTCAACTTCTGCAGCCGGTGTGAAGTAACGGATCTGGAATTCCTTTTCACCCAGCTTTTTGATGAATGCAGTTTCGGAGTAGCGCAGTTCGGCAGCAGTCTTCACCATAACTTCATCAGATGGGAAATCTGCACCTTCCGGCAAAATAACCACGCCTGCAGGGTTGCCGCCAAAAGTGGTTTCGGTGAATGCATCTACGATATAGAATTTCATAAAGGGTGTCCTCCTCGTGTACGTATATTTCTAAGTTAATCATACTCTAAAGTGACAAAAAAGAAAAGCCCCAATCTCTGTACATGGCTGTATCAATCATGATATAATGTAAAAAATCAGTCTGCGAAAAGGGACTGTATGGGAGGAATGGAACATGAAAGAACTGAAACTGGCTCTTCTGGGCTTCGGCAATGCAGGACAGGCATTCGGCCGCATGCTGCTGGAACATGAAGAAGAAATCATGAAGACATATGATACGAAGGTAATGGTGACTGCAATCGCAACCGGATCCAGAGGAAACCTGGTATGCAGCGAGGGAATAGACCTGGCACGTGCACTGGCCGATCTGGACACAGAAAAGGGCGGAAGCGGACGTTTTACCGACTCCATGGCACTGAGTGACATGACCACCATGGAAATCGTGGAATGGGCAGATTTTGACGTGCTGGTGGAAATGACACCGCTGAACATTGCCACAGGTCAGCCGGCCATCAGCCATATTGAAGGTGCTTTTAAGAGAGGAAAACATGCGGTAACGGCAAACAAGGGTCCGATTGCGTGGGCATACAGAAGACTGCGCGATATGGCCAAAGACGCGGGGGTGCAGTTCTACTATGAAACCACGGTAATGGACGGAACACCTGTCTTCAACCTGGTGGAACATACTCTGAAGATGGCGAAGGTGACCGAAGTGTCCGGTATCCTGAACAGTACCACCAACTTTATTCTGGAAGAACTGGAAGCCGGTGCGGAATATGATGATATCATGGCACGCGGCCGTCAGATGGGATTCATTGAAGCAGATCCTGCAATGGACATCGAAGGCTATGATGCAGCAGCGAAGATTACAGCCCTGCTGAACGTGCTCATGGATGCAGGAATTACACCGGATATGGTAGACCGCAAGGGTATCGAGGATATCACTGTAGAGGACATCAAGGCGGCAGCAGCGAAAGGTAAGGTAATCAAGCTGCTCTGCAAGGGTATCCGCCTGGAAGATGGTACCGTACAGGCATCTGTACAGCCGACAGAGATTGACCGCAGCGATATGCTGGCATCCGTAAACAGCACCACTTCTGTTGTGTCCATCACTACCAACCTGATGAAGAAGGTCAGTGTGGTGGAGCACGAGCCGGAAATCGAACAGACCGCTTACGGTGTCTTCGGAGATGTGCTGCGTGTGCTGGAAGGCAGATAATACAGAAAGTGAAAATAAAGAAAGCGTATGAACCGGCTGGTGAACCGCTACCCGTCAAGTAGACAATTGAAAAAATATAAAATTTTTCTGCCAGCTGGATAATTTCCAGCTGGTATTTTTATGCAGCCTGCAGATAGGACTGATACTTCTCAAGTGGAGTTAAGATACCCAGATTCCGCT
>JAFYKS010000039.1 GCA_017537495.1 Bacillota bacterium
GGATTCGGACGTACATCGGAAATAGACGATTTACTGTCCTGGATGTATGGTACCATGCCGCCGGATTATAATCCTGACATTTCTTCCAAACGCGTCCGCGTCAACCAGGAAGACTGCGAAGGCTGCGGTGCCTGCAAAAGTATGTGTGCCTCCGGTGCCATCTTCTGGAACCGGGATAACGGCCTTGCGGAAGTCGATCAGGAAAAATGCATCACCTGCGGCTACTGTATTCCTGCCTGTCCGGTTCGTGCCATGATTATGTATTAACAAAAGACGGCATGTATGCTTCATTTGTCCTCGGTGCCCTGGGCACCTGTGGGATCATTCAGCATACAGCCGTCTTTTTTAATATTCAATTTCCCCGGGCCAGTCCAGAATTCCACCGAATTCGACCACATTGGTATAGCCCAGATCAGCCAGTTTCTGTGATGCCTGTTTGCTCCGGTTGCCGCTGCGGCAGTATACCAGTATCATCTGCTCCCTGTCCGGCAGTACAGCTTCAACGGCTGCATCATCTTCTCCAATCACTTCATTGGCCAGATTAACCGCACCAGGAATATGTCCTGATGCAAATTCATCCGCACGGCGCACATCCAGAATGATGTAATTTTCTTCAGAGTTCATCAGTTCCATGGCTTCCTCCATATTAACCTGCTTCCACATTACGGTTTCACCTGTCGGCGCACCATCTTCTTCCTGAGGACTGCATCCGCTCAGCATCATTGCCAGAGCCAGGAGAACACAAAGCAGCTCTACAGAATATTTTGACAGGAACTTCTTCACAGCAGGCCCTCCCATTCAGCCTCCTTAAAGCCAACCAGAATACGGCTTCCATCAATGAGAAGCGGGCGCTTCACCAGCATGCCGTCGGTGGCCAGCAGAGCAATCTTTTCCTCATCTGTCATTTCAGGCAGGCGGTCCTTCAGCTGCAGTTCCTTATATTTCAGCCCGCTGGTATTAAAGAACTTTTTTACCGGCAGACCGCTGTCAGCAATCCACGCAGCCAGTTCCTCTGCGGACGGGTTCTCTTCCACAATGTGCCGCACTTCAAATTCCAGACCTTTTTCTTCCAGCCACTTGCGGGCCTTCTGGCAGGTTGTGCATCTTGGATAACATATAAATTTCATAGAGTATACCTCCCTGTTTTCAATATGATGCTTTCATTATACCACGGACAGGCAACTTTTACACATCTGACGATTACTCATATTGACAAGTTCCGGTCCGCACTCTAAAATAGAAATGTTGAAAAAAGGAGTTTTATACCATGAACGAAAAATTTATGACGAAATATATCACTTTGCTGGGACTTGCCACTATCTGCTGTGCCCTGTGGGGACGTGCACCGGTATGCATTAAACTTGGATACGAGCTGTTTCAGATTCAGTCTTCTGAAACCATGAATATTCTGCTGTTTGCAGGATGCCGCTTTACACTGGCAGGTTTTCTGGTAGTGGCCGGTTACAGTCTGATCCGCAGAAAGCCGGTTCTGCCCGGCAAAACATCCGGAAAAGCCATTCTCGCCCTGGCTCTTTCCCAGACCGCCGTTCAGTATCTGCTGTACTATATCGGTGTAGCACATGCTTCCGGCGTAAAAGCATCTATCTTATCCGGTTCCAACACCTTCTTCAGTGTAATTATCGCCTGCCTGATTTTCCGTCAGGAAAAACTGAATGCAAATAAATTCTTCGGCTGTCTGGCTGGTGTAGCAGGTATCGTACTGATTAATATGACTGGTGCGGGAAGTGACCTGCTTTCTCTGGACATGTCTTTCCTGGGTGAAGGGTTCGTACTCTTATCCTCCCTTTCCGGTGCTGTATCTGCTGTACTGATCCGCCGCTTCTCTCAGAACAATGATGCGGTAATGCTCAGCGGCTACCAGTTCATGACCGGCGGTCTCATGTTAATCGCGGTGGCACTTTCCGGAGGCGGTCAGCTGACCCACGTAACCGGAAAAGGACTGCTTCTGCTCCTCTATTTGGCACTGGTATCTGCTGTTGCCTACACTCTGTGGAGCCTGCTGCTGAAGTACAATCCGGTATCCCGCGTTACCGTACATAACTTCCTCATGCCAATCTTCGGAGTAATTCTGTCCACTCTGATTTTAGGTGAACAGGGAATTTTCAGCATGCGTACTGTCGGTGCCTTAGCTCTGGTTTGTATCGGAATCTGGCTGGTAAATCATAAGAAGAAAGAAGCGTAAAAAAGAAAGAAATTAAAAAAATCCACTGTACTCCGTGCTTGTCCTCGACGTTATACGTCTGCGGGAATCGCTCGTCGTGCAGTGGATTTTCTTATTCTAATCTCTTCTTTTTCTCCGTCTCCCATTCAACCCGAATCTTAGAAGCTAATTCAGAGTCTAAGGCTATTTCACATGCGGCTCCGGTAAAGGCCAGGATAACTTTTCTCATCATTTCATGGGCGGCAGGGCTGTCTACCTGTTCCATGGCACTCTGGTCATGTACCAGTACAGGGACGCCGCCGTCCAGCATCACTTCTGCATAGACGGTCGGGCAGAGGTAGCTCACATTTCCCAGATCGCTGGAACCCATACCCTCGTACTCTTCTTCCGGCACGAAACCGCTGATTCCCAGTTCCCCGAAGTGCTTTTCACACACAGATGCAAAGGATTTCAGGTTAATCACTTCATCGTTATAATTTTCGTAATCCCTGTACTCCACAGTGGTTCCGGTGGCAGCGGCCGCAGACTCTGCGACTGCAATGAGACGGCGGCGGATTTCATCCAGATAGCCGCGGGTTTTGGCACGGATTTCAAACTGGCACTGTGCAAAATCCGGAATTACATTGCTGGCCTTTCCTCCGTTGGTAATAATGCCATGAACTCTTGCATCGTCCCTCAGATACTGGCGCATTGCATTCATATTGAAGAACATGGACAGCACACCATCCAGCGCGTTGATACCGGCCTGCGGATTGATGGATGCATGAGCAGACTTGCCGTGGAAGTCAAATTCTACGGAATACATAGCCAGGGTCACCGCACCCATGGAGAAATTCTTTGACAGGTGGGCCTGGAATACGAAGTCCACTCCATCAAAAGCCCCAAGACGGGCCATATCAACCTTGGCACTGAAGGTTTCTTCCGCCGGAGTACCGATGACACGAACCTTACATTTTGCCATATCAGCAACAGAAGCCAGAGTTACGCCGCAGCCGGCCATGGCCGCACCAATCCAGTTGTGGCCGCATGCCTGGCCCAGACCGCCATCAGGACCGAATCCCGGCAGAGCATCGTATTCTGCCAGAAAGGCAATGGTCACTTCCGCATCCTCAGGACCATATTCTGCGTTAAATGCAGTAGGCAGTCCTTCATAAGGGAAGGATACACGGAAACCTTTTTTCTCCAGATATTCCGCAAGATACTTAGATGTGAGATACTCCTCGCCACCCAGCTCAGGATGTTCATATAAGTAATGGCTCAGATCCACGAAACCTTCAAATTCTTTTTCGCACACCTGCCTCATAATTGTTTTCAGTTCTTTCAGATGATTCATCTTCTCTTCCTTTCCTATCGGTTCATGATAATCAGACCTGCAAGGCACAGGCCGATACCGATGAGATGGTTTGCGGTAATCACTTCTTTATATGCCATGGCGCCCACGAAAATCAGAA
>JAFYKS010000417.1 GCA_017537495.1 Bacillota bacterium
TCCTTCAGCTGTTCACGCATTTCTGCGATGTTTTCCCAAGTCCACTTTGCAGGGTGAATGCCGTGCTTGATTGCAGCGTTTTCAGCGGGCAGACCGAAGGAGTCCCAGCCCATTGGATGCAGTACATTGTAGCCGTCCATCTTCTTGAAACGAGCTACGATGTCACCGATGGAGTAGTTTCTTACATGACCCATGTGCAGCTTGCCGGATGGGTATGGGAACATTTCCAGTACATAGTATTTTTCTTTGCTGTCATCTTCTACGGTTTCAAAACTATTGTTGTCAGCCCAATATTTCTGCCATTTTGCTTCGATCTCTTTATGATTATATCTTTCGTTCATTTTATGCTTATTCCTCCACTTCGATGAATTCACAATCGCCCCAGACTTTTTCGATATTGTAACGTTCTCTCATTTCCTTGGTAAATACGTTAACAATGATATCGCCGAAGTCCATTAAAATCCAGCCGGAACCCTGACGTCCCTCGATGGACTTAACCAGCAGGCCTTCCTTGGCAAATGCATCTTCCACGTCGTCTGCCAGGCTCTGTACCTGACGTTCAGAACCGCCGGAGCAGATAACGAAGTAGTCTGCAAATGTAGCCTTGCCCTGAATATCCACAATCACGATATCCTGAGCCTTTTTGTCGGAAAGTGTCTTTCCTGCCAGCAATGCATATTCTTTGATGGTCATGTTTTATTCTCCTTTTTCTTTTATAAGCTTTTCAAAGTACTCCTTCGCGAGTACTGTATCCTCATCCAGGAATTTTTTTTCGCTGCGGACGTAATTGATGGTGTTTGTCAGTGACTGGAGCACTGCTTTGTCCAGATCATACTCCAGAGTCTGTCTCAGACTCTGCACCCCCGGATAGCTCCGGTTTGGTTCCACCGCATCCGCGATGTATATAATCTTTTCCAGAAGTGACATCTCCGGCCGGCCTGTCGTATGATAAGACAC
Organism: Bacillota bacterium; assembly: GCA_017537495.1. Classification (GTDB taxonomy): domain Bacteria; phylum Bacillota; class Clostridia; order Peptostreptococcales; family Anaerovoracaceae; genus RGIG7179. Next base: position 958 of record JAFYKS010000417.1, read on the forward strand.
GGCATTGATGATATCCTGGTCTTTCTCATCAAAATCTCTCTGAATTACGATAGCTGCAATCTTGCCATGTGCCAGATTGGCGTTGTCTTTATATCGTTTTTCATCAAGATCAAGATGCTTTACATAATAGTTTAATACGTCAACCGGTACACCGCGGTACATATCGTGGTAAAGAGCCGCAAGTTCAGCTTTTTCAACCAGTTCAGGTCTGCCTTCACCAAACTTTTCTGCCAGCTTCATAGCCGTCTGCCGTACACCTTCCGTATGAATTTTTCTCTTCTCGGAAAAGTTTTTTTCAATATATTCACAAATAGAGGCTGTGTTCATTGATATACCTTTCTACGGACTCAGGAAGCATATCGCTTATGGAAAGTCCCTGATCCCGTCGGGCCTTTATACTTGTGGATGAAACATCCGGCATCACATGATGAAGGCGGATTACTTCTGTACCATAAACACCTTCATAATAACGGATTCTTTCATCCAGTTCTTTTTCCTTGTATCCCGGCCGTACACTTACGATAAAGCCATAGGTCTGAAGCAGATCCCTGCCTTTTCTCCAGTATTCAATCGCCAGGAAGGAGTCGGTTCCGGTAATAAAATAAAGTTTACTGCCCGGAATTGATTTTTTTAAATAAGCCAGTGTATCAAAGGTATAGGAAATATCCGTATGTACCATTTCATAATCGGAAACTTCTGCCTTCTCCACATCAGCAAAAGCCATTCTGCACATTTCCAGTCGGTGTTCATCATCAGCAAATTCCCTGCCGATTTTGAAAGGCTGCACATGTGCCGGCATAATAATCAGTTTGTCCAGTCCCGCTTCTTTGACCGCCGCATCCCCCAGAGTAACGTGACCATTATGTACCGGATCGAAAGTCCCGCCCAGTACACCAATTCTAATTCTATTCATGGGAACAATCCCCTCCTGCCCGAACTATATTTCTAAACAGGTATATACTTCTCTACAGGGGTGTTTTCGGAATGATTCCGCAGACATCTTAGATGCCGAGGACAAATGAGGAAAACAGCCCCTGCTGAGATGATATTTACTTAGTTGCGATACCCAGTTCTTCCAGCTGGTCTTCTGCTACAGGGCCAGGTGCGCTTGTTACCAGGCACTGTGCCTGCTGGTTCTTAGGGAATGCCATTACTTCACGGATGGAAGATTCACCAGCCAGCAGCATTACCAGTCTGTCCAGGCCGTATGCCAGACCGCCGTGAGGTGGTACGCCGTACTTGAATGCTTCAATCAGGAAGCCGAATTTTTCGTCACATTCTTCCTTGGTCAGACCCAGAACTTCAAACATCTTAGCCTGCAGGTCCTTATCGTGGATTCTGATGGAGCCGCCGCCCAGTTCCACACCGTTTAATACGATGTCGTAAGCAACTGCCAGTACTTCTTCCGGATTGGTATCCAGCATTGGAATCTGGTCCAGTCTAGGCTGAGTGAACGGATGGTGCATGGACTTCAGTTCGCCGGTTTCGTCATCCTTTTCGAACAGAGGGAAGTCAGTAACCCACAGCAGCTTGAAATCTCTGTCGTCCAGCAGACCCAGACGCTTTGCGATGTCTCTTCTCAGGAAGCCCAGAGCGTCGAATACAACCTTCTTCTTGTCGGAAATGATGAAGATCAGGTCGCCTGGCTTAGCATCGAATTCAGCAGCCCATTCCTTCAGCTCTTCCTGAGTGAAGAACTTGTTTACAGAGGAGTTGATTTCATCTTCGCCAACACGCATCCAAACCATACCCTTTGCACCGTAATCCTTAACGGACAGAGTCAGCTTGTCGATATCCTTACGGCTGAACTTGTCGGAACCGCCGTCGATGCAGATACCGCGAACGTCGCCGCCTGCAGCCAGAGCATCGGTGAATACCTTGAATTCGCACTTTTCAGCCAGGTGGTTCAGGCAGTGCAGTTCGAAACCGAATCTTACGTCCGGCTTATCGGAACCGTAACGTTCCATTGCTTCGTGCCATGTCAGACGAGGCAGCGGCAGCTGAATATCCACGCCCATAACATCGTGGAATACCTTCTTCAGGAAGCCTTCGTTCATAGCCATAACGTCTTCTTCATCAACGAAGGACATTTCCAGGTCAATCTGAGTGAATTCAGGCTGACGGTCAGCTCTCAGGTCTTCGTCACGGAAGCACTTTACAATCTGCATGTAACGGTCAGTACCGCTAACCATCAGCATCTGCTTGAACAGCTGCGGAGACTGAGGCAGTGCATAGAAGGAACCTGGATGCACACGGCTTGGTACCA
>JAFYKS010000418.1 GCA_017537495.1 Bacillota bacterium
AAGTTAAGCTCCTTAGCGCCGATGATACTTGGTGGGAAGCTGCCTGGGAAAGTAGGACGTTGCCGGTTTTTTATTGCCTTTAAAACATATGATGGTATAAAAAACTGCGCATGGCACGAAGTGACGGCGCTTTTTTTATTTAGCTCAGCATACGCTGAGCCTTTTTTATTTTTTGTATATGACACACAGCTTTGCTCTGTGTTTTTATTTGGTAACTTTTACAGGGTACATTGTACCCTGTATTTTCTACGGCTTTATGGTATAATGGTTCTGAAAAAAGAAACGAAAGGTAAGCTGAAAGATATGCGTTTGTCGAAAAGAGATAAAATACTGTTTCTGGTGGCAGCTGGATTCGCAGGTGCATCAGTGCTTTTGCTGGTGCTGGCTAATTACATACCTGGTTTTGCACAGTGGTATACCGTTCATCTGTACGATATGGCTGTAAATACGATGGGGCGGATCTTTGGACTGCTTCCGTTTTCGGCTGTGGAAATTCTGCTGTATGCGGCAGTTATAAGCCTGGCAGTGTGTATAGCAGCAGTGATTCGAAGGAAACTTTCAGTTATTGGAGCTGCAGCAGGCCTTGTTCTGGCAGCATCGTTGCTTTTTTTCCTTTATACATCCAACTGTGGCGTAAACTATCACAGGACAAGCTTTGCAGGGTCAGCGGGAATTGCTGCTGGGGATTACAGCGTCAACGAACTGGCTGAAGTATGTCTCCTGCTTACAGAAGATGTAAATCAAACCGCCGAGCTGGTATATAGGGATGAGCAGAATGTGATGTATCATGATGTGAACGTAGAAAGTCGTGCTGCAGAAGTGATGCGGCAACTGTCACTGACCTGGCCGGAACTTGAGGGATATTATCCGCGGGCCAAGGGTCTTCTTAATCCGTGGATTTTGTCGGTACAGAAAATCACTGGAATTTATTCTCCATTCACCATTGAAGCCAATGTGAATACGGGCATGACGGATTATAATATTCCGTTTACCGCATGTCATGAACTGTCTCATCTGAGGGGATTCATGCAGGAAGAGGAGGCGAACTTTATTGCCTGGCTTGCATGCAGAGAAGCCGATGACCCGGATTTTCGATACAGCGGCAGTCTGCGCGGCTGGATCAGCTGTATGAATGTGCTGTACAGGGCTGATCAGGAGCGATGGGCGGAAATACGTGTTTTGCTGAGCCCTGCTGTGGAGCTGGATCTGGCAGCAAACCGTGCCTACTGGGCAAAATACGAAGGCAAAATCGCTGAAATCGCCGAAACTGTTAACGATAATTATCTGAAAGCAAACGGCCAGTCTGACGGCGTTAAGAGCTACGGACGAATGGCGGATCTGATTGTGGCATATTACATAAATGAAACTGAACACACCGGTTAACCGGTGTGTTTTTTATATGTGTGGAAGATTCGGGAAGAATTTGCTTCCGGAGCAGACTTCTACCCCGTGTTTGCTTCAGGATGTATACTATTCATACATTATTTAATAGCAGTGAAAGGAAACTGATATGATGGAACATACACAGAACATTGACAGCGTTTTAGCTTTAACGGATGAATTAAACAGACTGCATATTGAAAACGAGAATCTGCGCCGCATTGTCCGGGAGGGGCAGGAACCGGTAAAACACAGAACCTTTCTGAAGGGCCTGGGAGCAGGTATTACATTCACACCTGCCTTCCTCTGGCTCTGCTGGAAGCTGATGGAACTGGTGAATCTGGCAGCAGGTTATATACAGGCACCTCCTATGTTGTTCGGTACCGTATGTGTGTGTATCGGTACCGGTCTGGCTTTATTCACTCATTCAGCAGCAGTGTGCCGTGGTGCGCAGCTTCTGCTGAATGGGCTGCTGGACTGCATGCTGGATGATGAGGCTGAAAAGGAGGATGAAAAGTAATGAAACTGAACGAAAAACTGATTTATGCACCGGGATTTGCGGATCTGCATGTACACAGCAGCCGGAGCGATGCTCTGAGTTGCTGGAGTCCGGAAGAGGTGCTTCATATGGCGCAGCACCATGGAATTAAGCATATTGCCATTTCTGATCACAATATGCTCAATGAAAACTGGGAGAAACAGTCCGAGCATTTCGGCATTGATGTCATCAGCTCCACAGAGATGAGCAGTGCATATACTGCTGGCGGAAGACTGGTGGAGCCCCACATCGTGGGGTTCCGCCTGAATCCGAAGGCCGATGCCATTCGAAAAATTGCAGAGAAACACCAGCAGTCTCGTGAGCGGTATCTCAGAGCTATGCTGGATGGTCTGCGGGCGGACCCGGAACCAGTCGATATTTCCTATGA
>JAFYKS010000419.1 GCA_017537495.1 Bacillota bacterium
AACCTTCGCAGATAAGGCAGTTCTGATTCCAGAATCCCTGCAGGGTCTGCCTGACTACGTATTTGCAACCAGCTCCATCGATGCGCTGATTCATGCAACTGAAAGTTATCTGTCCCCATTTGCATCTCCAATCACTGAACTCTTCTCCCTGAAGGCAATCGAAATGATTATGAAGGGATATATGCAGATTCTGGAAAAGGGCGGAAACACTGCTGAAAACAGAAAGGACATTCTGAAGGAATTCTATCTGGCTTCCAACTATGCAGGTATTGCCTTTGGTAATGCAGGCTGCGGTGCAGTACACGCTCTGTCCTACTCCATCGGCGGTGCATTCCATGTACCTCACGGCGAATCCAACTATCAGTTCTTCACTGCAGTATTCAAGACTTACATGCAGAAAGCACCGGAAGGCAAGATTGCATCTCTGAATAAGGTATACGCTGACATTCTGGGCTGCGAACCAGCTGACGTATATGAAGAACTGGATAAGGTTCTGAATAAGATTATGGTTAAGAAGCCTCTGAGAGAATACGGCATGGTAGAAGAACAGATTGAAATCTTCACCAAGTCCACCGTAGACAATCAGCAGAGACTGCTGGGCAAGAGCTATGTTCCTCTGTCCTATGAAGATCTGAAACAGATTTTTGTTACACTTTACTAACACCTGAAAGTATTTAATTCTTTCTTCAATAACTTCTACTTGGCAGTATCTCAATTGGTTATCAATCGACCATATTGAGATACTGCCGTTTTACCCGAAAAAAGTGTGGTGACTGCAGCATTATGAAATACATTGAATCCCCATGGACCGACCCATATTACAACCTCGCTCTTGAAGAAGAAGTTTTCGAACAGCTGGACCGAAGTCAGGACTGGCTCATGCTGTGGCAGAACCATAACACCATTGTTATCGGAAAGTATCAGAATACCATCGAGGAAATCAATACGGAGTATGTGGCGGAACAAAATATCTCCGTTGCCCGCCGTCTCTCCGGCGGAGGGGCTGTATACCACGATAAGGGCAATCTGAACTACACTCTGATTGTGGATCAGGATGAAACCTTTGATTTTAACTTCCGTTATTTCGTTCTTCCGGTAACAGAGGCACTGAAAACCTTTGGGATTGAGGCAGAGTTTTCCGGCAGAAACGATGTGACAATCGGAGGCAGAAAGTTCTCCGGCAATTCCCAGTATATTAAGAAACAGAGAATTCTGCACCACGGGTGCATTATGCTGGATTCCAATCTGAATCATGTAGAGCAGGCACTCCGCGTGAAAGACATTAAGGTAGAGTCAAAGAGCACGAAATCGGTAAGAAGCCGCGTGACAACGATCAATGAACATGCGGAAACACCGATAGCGATGGAAGCGTTTAAAGAGGAACTGAAAGGGCAGGTGGCAGAAGGAACCGTACTGGAAGCTTATGAACTGACGGAAGAAGATGTTGCCGCTATCGAAAAGCTGCGGAATGAAAAGTACATAACCTGGGAGTGGAACTATGGCTTTTCGCCGGCCTATACAGCCCGCAGAGCGAAGAAATTCCCGGGAGGTGTAGTGGAAGCCCATATCAATGTTGAAAAGGGTGAAATCCGTGATTTAAAGTTCTTTGGTGATTTTTTCGGAAATGGAGACATCGGCGAACTGGAAGCCGCACTCCGCGGACAGCTGCTCAATGAGGGGCTGCTGGAAGTGCTGGAACAACTGGAAATAAATGAGTATATGAATGGAATTGGTCCGGCTGAGCTGTTTCAGCTGCTGACAGAATAGGAGGATTCCATGAAACTGGATAAAGAAGGCATCAAAAAAATAATTCCCCACAGGGACCCCATGCTGCTGGTGGATGAAGTAGTGGAAATGGAACCGGAAACCAGTATTGTGACCCGCTTTTTTGTGAATCCGGAACGGGAAATTTTCAAAGGACATTTTCCGGAGGAACCGGTTCTTCCGGGGGTTTATACGGTAGAGATTATGGCACAGACTGCAGATATTCTGATTCTGT